>CAZSOB010000270.1:0-2603 GCA_964608155.1 uncultured Desulfobulbia bacterium | reverse complement strand
CCAGTACAGTTGATAGCTGCTGCTGGCAGTTCTTATATGGTGCCTGTCCATCCACCTTCCCTCCTATGATTTGCTCCGCAATAAAGTCTCCAGTAAATTATGCCCGAACGGATTACGGCACGACATATAAAAGAATCTCTTGAAAGATTTTGCCCATTGCATTAAATAGTATTCCCTTTTATCAAAATAACTTGTAACTACCCAGCCGTACCTGATCCGCTCTGCGTTTTGAATAGTTACCAATACTTTTTTAATTTCAGCTACACAGGAATACTATGTGTCGACTTAGCGCCATTACCGCTGATAAATATTTTTCAGTGATGGACAATATACGGGCCTTAGATACCATGAAAGAGGGGCATGACGGCTCAGGTCTGGGCTTCGTTCTAAAAGATTTGGGCGGTGACTTTAAGGACTTAAAGGAATATCCTATTTTATCCGGAATCTGTACTGACAGCGGCCGCCGAAAGCTTGATGATTATATGAAGCAGGCCGGCTTCAAAGTCAAATTCATGTGGGAGCCAAAAATATGCGAGAAGGCCGGTTCCTCGGTAATTAAACGCGGCCACTACCTGACCACCGCTTATCAGTATCCAGACGAATACATCAACCGCTCCCAGGATGATAAAGAGGCCCTGCTCACCAAGACCCGCTTACAGCTCCGTGACGAAGGGATAAAGGATAACTCGCTCTATATTTTCAGTTTCTGGCCTGATATAATCACCATGAAAGAGGTTGGCGATCCCTTAGAGGTGGGTGAATTTTTGGGCTTAGACAAGAAACCTCTCACCGCCAAAATCGCCTTGGCCCAAGGCCGCCAGAATACCAATTACGCCATTGATCTCTACGCCTGCCACCCCTTCTTCTTACAGGGATATTGCACCATGACCAATGGCGAGAACACCGCCTTTGTCCCCAACCGTGACTATCTCCTGCGGCGGGGTTTTGCCGGCTACAAAAATTACAAGTCAGACTCTGAGATTCTTTGCCATACCCTTCATTTTGTCCACAAGCGTTTAGGTTATCCTCTGCGTTATTATAAGGATGTAATCACCCCGCTGGCCAATAATGAAATTGAGGCTCGTTCTGACGCCGAGGCCCTGCGCCTCATTAAAAAATCCCTGCGCCCCCTTTGCATTGACGGCCCCAACTGTGTTATCGGTTTTATGCCCGATGGTTCGGTGTTTATGGTGCAGGACAGCAAAAAGCTGCGTCCCGGTATTATCGGCGGCACTTCCGGCCATTACGGTCTTATGTCGGAAGAATGCGGCTTAGATCAGGCCGTTCCCAAAAGAAAACGGGAGGATGACATCCTTCCCATGCGTTACGATTTCGTAGTAATCAGCCCAAATGCCAAAGAGGTTCAAATATGGAACCAGTTAAAGGGATAGACATGATGAATATCCCCCTTATCGATTTCCCATATATTATCCACTGGCGGGACGACCGCTGTACCCGGTGCGGTAAATGCACCGCCGCCTGCCCCACCAAGGCCATTGTCCCGGCCGTTATCGCCCGCCGCTTAGTGCGGAGTGAAGGAGACATACCCCTGCCCACCACCGTAAGGGGCGTGGAACAAGTCATCAAGCAGGTCAGCGATATTGATCATTATTGTACTGGTTGCGGCACCTGTACCTTGGTCTGTCCCAATATGGCCATCGTTCCGGAGCATAACCCGTCTTCCAAATTTCTCTTCCATAAAAATAGAGGCGGTGTCCCCTACAAACGCGGCGGCCGCCGCAATGATCCCAGCACCAGCACCCTGGATAAATTAAAATTCACCCGTATCTCCATGCTCACCGACCCGGCCCTGGATGCCGGCCGCCACGAATTTTATATCCGTACCCTCATGGGCCGCAACCTGCCGGCCGAAGACATCCCCCTCATCGTCAAGGATGGTCGTCTAATGGTGGAGGCCAATACATTTATCCCGCCGGTACGAGAGATATTCCCCATCCGCATAGGCGGCATGTCCATAGGCGCCTTATCGCCCCCCATGTGGGAAGGGCTGGCCATGGGTGTTACCTACCTGAATGAGATAGAGCATATCCCCGTGGTAATGGGCTCCGGCGAAGGCGGGGTTCCGGCCCGCCTCTTAAAATCCAGATTCATTAAATATTTTATTCCCCAGATTGCCTCCGGTTATTTTGGCTGGGACGAAATCATCCACGCCCTGCCCGATATGATAGAGGATCCCGCCGCCATTGAAATCAAATACGGTCAGGGAGCCAAACCCGGTGACGGCGGCCTGCTCATGGCCTACAAGGTCTTAAAGCTCATCTCCGAGATTCGCGGTGTACCCATGGGGGTTGATCTGGCCTCACCACCCACTCATCAGACAAAATACTCCATTGAAGAGGCCGTGGCCAAGATGATTCAGAGCGTCAGCATGGCCTGGGGATTTCGGGTACCGGTATATCCCAAAATATCCGGCACCAAGACCGCCCTGGCAGTATTAAATAATCTGGCCCGTAACCCATATGCCGCCGCCCTATGCATTGATGGCGAGGATGGCGGCACCGGTGCGGCCTATAATGTCTCACTCGATAAGATGGGGCATCCCATTGCCAGTAACCTGCGCGACTGCTATCTCGATTTAGTTA
>CAZSOB010000269.1:0-2607 GCA_964608155.1 uncultured Desulfobulbia bacterium | reverse complement strand
TCGAAGAGTGCAAACGCACCAAGGGGCCTGTGGTTATGGAGCATGTCCATACGGACACGAAGGGCGGGGACGTAATAGTGGAAATTCATGCCTATCCCCTCCTCGATGAGCAGGGCGAGGTGAGCCAGGTTATTGAGTATTGCCTTGATATCAGCGACAAGAGGGGGCTGGAACGTCAACTCCGCCAGGCCCAGAAGATGGAGTCCATTGCCACCATGGCTGGCGGTATTGCTCATGACTTTAATAATATCCTCACCGTTGTGCTGGGCTTTTCTGATCTGGCGAAGAGTATTCTGCCCCCGGAACATGAGGCGGTTCCCTATTTAGAGGAGGTGCTGAAGGCCTCCCGCCGGGCGCGGGATCTGGTGGCTCAGATCCTGGCCTTCAGCCGTAAGGGTGAAACTTACCCCCAGGCCATATTCCTTACCCCTATCGTCAAGGAGAGTATAAAACTCCTGCGTGCCACCCTGCCCGCCAACATTACACTTGAAGACAGTATCTCCCCGGACTGCGGTAAGGTATTGGCGGATCCCAGTCAGTTTCATCAGGTCTTGATGAATATCTGTACCAACGCCTTTCAGGCCATGGAGGATAATGGCGGTATCTTGAGTGTTGTTGTGAATGTGGTTAAAATTAAACCCGTCGAGCTCGAGAGAATGAATGCTTTGAGCCCTGGAACTTATGTCTGCGTAGAGGTTAGCGATACCGGTACCGGCATGAACCCCTTGACCATGGAGAGAATTTTTGAGCCCTATTTTACTACCAAGGGCCAGGGCAGCGGTCTCGGGCTGTCCGTGGCCTACGGTATTATCAAACATCTCGGCGGTGATATCAAGGTGAAAAGCGAGCAGGGCCTCGGTTCCACCTTTAAGATTTATCTGCCGGAGATTATTGATGATCCTGAGAATATAGGCAATGAAGTTTTGCCGGGGGGAGATGAGCATCTGATCATCGTGGACGATGAGGCGACCATTATCAATCTGGCGCGGCGGATGCTGGAGAAGCTGGGCTATAAAGTTACCGCCTTTACTGACAGCCAGCAGGCTCTGGACGCTGTTTTGGCACGGCCCGATGAATTTGATCTCCTGCTCAGTGATTATATGATGCCGGGGCTTTCCGGTCTGGCGCTGGCCCGGCAGATCACGGAGGCTGGGATTGGATTGCCGGTGATTATATTCTCCGGCTATAGCCTGCCCAAAGAGTCTATGCATGGGACTGAAAAGTTAGGGGTCAGGAATATTTTAAAGAAGCCCTTTGATCTGAGGTTGTTGTCTGCCGCCATAAGAGATGCCTTAAGCAGCTCATAGGGCGGCTTTATGGCATTCTTCTATTATGGGGCTCGCGGCCCTGCGGAAGAGTTTTTCTAATTGTGGATCGCCGATCTCCATGCATAAAAGATCAACGAGTTCCTGGAGGCGGTCGGCAGATGCCGACCCGGCCATGTGCCAGTCGGCAACGCCCGGCTGGAAAATTTCATGGGCCAGAGGGCCAATGACCTCAGTCATAACCGCTTCCAGGTTTGTGAGGCTGTGAACCAGGGGAGCTGGTACGGGCCAGCGGGCGGTCTCGCGGGGCTTGGCTTTACCTCGCAGGGCCGCTTGGAGTTCGGTATTTAAGAATTTAAGATTAGCATTAATAAGAGCGAGATTAAGGCTCGGTTTTGTGGCAACGACCAAGGCCGCCTCCGGGGTGAGCGGCCTGATGATAAGGAGAGAGCTCTTAAGTCTTATCTCCATATTAAGGATACCGCCCTTTGTCTCTTCGAGCATCTGGCGTAGAAAACAGCCAATCCGATGCCAGATCTCAGTGCTGAGCGGCCCGCTTTCATGTTTTATAATCTTATCCGGCAGTAAAATAAGGGCCGTCTGTACTGCCGGCAGGTGGTTGATCCGGGATATAATGGCGGACAGCAGTTTGTCGGCCGTTATATCCCGCTTATTAACCTCCCTCTGGGGGGGTGCCTCCTGCCTCTCATCGCAGCGCCTGGCCCCTTCAATGAGCATAAAGCCAAGGGGGAGGTTAATATTTCTAACCGTCAGCGGGCACCTGTCCTCAATGTCAATTATTACCTGCTGCCAGCTGACAATCCGCAGGGCGGTCTCCGCGCCGTGCTCATTTTCGCTCAGGGCGTCCCATAACTCACCGTTGACGAAATATAAGATTCCCTGCCGCCTGCCGGACTTCACCCGCAGGGTACAGGTCTTACGATCCAGTTCAATTAATTGTAGAAAGGTGGGCAGGGAAATCCCGCTGATATGGCCCTGGTAACTCTTGTTCATGTTCTTTGTCGGCTTTAGGAAACCCTTTAGTTTACAAGGTGTATCGTGAGAACCCGGAATAGTTTACGATTCTTTTAGGCCCTTGGATTCCGGGCCACAAAATTGCGGAGCGCGGCCCTGACGGGGGGAGGAATGTCAATAAATTGGCAGCCCAGAGCCAGAAGGCTCAGTGCCTCATGATTGAGCAGCCAACGCACCTCTATTTCGATGCCAAAATCAAAATGGATACCGATTAACCCCCGTAATTCAACCATAATACAACGTTCGCCCTGATCAATAAAGATCTCATTTTGAGCCAGGGATATGCCAATACCTGATTCACTGATGT
>CAZSOB010000268.1:0-2611 GCA_964608155.1 uncultured Desulfobulbia bacterium | reverse complement strand
CTGTACGTGAGAGGGCTGAAACGGACGGAGATGAGGTGCTGGTGAACTCTTACATTAAAATACCCCGTGGCCATGGAGAATATTAAGGCCGATAATGATTAAGACCAGGCCGCCGACAATCTCCACCCTGGGGCCGAGACGCGATGAGCGCCCGGCAAAATGGCCCAGGTGAATACCAAGAGCGGTGAGCAGAGCGGCAACTATGCCGATAACCAGCGCCGGAAACCAGATATTCACCTTTAAGACCGCGAAGCTCAGGCCCACGGCGAGGGCGTCGATACTGGTGGCCACGGCCAGTATTATCATGGTACGGCCCCGGGTGGGGTCGCCACGTTCAGCCGTCTCCTCCGTCTTCAGGGCCTCAATAATCATCCGGCCGCCGACAAAGGTTAGAAGGGCAAAGGCCAGCCAGTGATCCACCCGTTCAATAAGATGTCGTACCGAGAATCCCAGAGCCCAGCCGATTATATTCATCCCGGCCTGAAAAATCCCAAAATGCCAGGCCAGGCGGAAGGTGTGACGCCAGCTCACCCTGGGCAGGGCAATACCGGCGGCCAGGGCCACGGCAAAGGCGTCAACGGCCAGGGCCGCAGCGATTAAGAAAATGGTACTCAGAGACATAAAAAGTTTATTCTGTAACTTGATCCCTGACCGTAAGGCAGGAAAAATACGGAAAATACTATAAACTGCATATTGTGGCAATACTTCTTAAGGTAACTCTATCCAGTAACAGCCATGCCCGGTCAATCCGGACACAACGAAACATGAAAGTCGTGGTAAGGCCAACACCCTTGGCAGGTGACTTTCCGATAAAACCCAACAAATAAAATGCCTGAAATTATTACCTTTATCGGCTGGCACGACAGCGGCAAAACCACCCTGGCCAGCCAGGTGGTCTCTCATCTCAAAAAAGACGGCTACCGGGTGGCGGTCATCAAATCCAGCGAAGAGCATGGTATCGGTTTTGACACCCCCGGAACAGACTCTTATAAACATAAGGAGGCCGGGGCCGATTCCGTTCTCTTTGTGGCTCCGGATCAGATGGTGATGATGACCGAAAACAGCGGCCAGCCCCTCACCTCTCTGGTTCATCAATATTTTACCGATGTTGATATAGTTATCGGCGAGGGTTTTAAAACCGCCGTGGGTGTCGCCAAGATCGAGGTGGTGCGGGATCATAAACAACATCTCCGGGATCAGGTGGAGGGGGTTATTGCCGTGGCCACCACCCTGGATATCAGCTTCCCTGAAATCTTTGACCTTAACGACAGCCTGACAATTGCCGCCTTTATCCGCCGGCGTTTTCTCGCCAATGCCCCGCCCCAGACCCCGGCCCGGGCCGTCCTCTGGGTTAACGGCCGCCAGGTACCCCTTAAAAGCTTTGTCCAGAACGCCCTCTCCGAGACCGTGGCCGGATTTGTCAAATCACTGAACGGCACTGAAAACGCTAAAGATATAAAAATCAGTATTAATACCTAATATTTCCCTTGACATAACCTCTTTTTTAGGCGTAATAGGACAATAGAGAAGAGTTTCAGGTTGATTTCACCATGGTTTATTAGTTCGTAAGGCCCCGAACCTTGAATATTACGATTGTTTATTTGTAACTATTCAGCGTGATGTCTAAAGGTAACAATAACCACCGGAGTGTAACTGTTCAGCAGTGCTCCAGATTCGTTCATTCGGGACTTCGAGGCATACTTTTGTATTCGAGAAGTCCCGAATGGACAAAGTAAGCGTAGACTCCGAGATGGGGTGCTGCTGAATAGTTACGTTTATTTCTGCTTTTGAGCCGATTCAGGGGGCTCATCAACAGGATATCTACTCCTGGTTCCAGCCGCGCCCATCCATGAGTTGCTTCCCTGACAAAAGAGAAAGGAGGGAGTTATGCCGAGACAATGCAGCGCCGATCTGGCCCCGCTGAGCCGCCGGGATTTCATCAAGGCCTGTACCACCGTGGCCGCGGCTCTGGGATTATCTGACAGTCTGATTCCAAAAATGGCCGCCGCCGCGGCCGCCCCAAACCGGCCGCCGGTGGTCTGGCTCCATTTTCAAGAATGCACCGGCTGCACGGAGAGCCTGCTCAGGGCCTCCCATCCTGATCTGGCCCGCCTCATTCTTGATCTCATATCCTTAGATTATCATGAAACACTCATGGCCGCCGCCGGTCAGCAGGCCGAAGACAACCTGATAAATACCATTACCAAGTATGATGGTAAATTCATCTGCGTCGTCGAAGGGGCCATTCCCACTAAGGACGGCGGTATCTATTGCAAGATCGGCGACCGCACGGCCATGGATATCCTGGCCGCCACCGCCCCCCATGCCGCCGCCGTCATCGCCATTGGTACCTGCGCCTCCTTCGGCGGTATTCAGGCCGCTGATCCCAATCCCACCGGGGCCGTGGGAGTCAGAGATCTGCTTAAAGGCAAGACCCTGATTAATATCCCCGGCTGCCCGCCCAATCCCATCAATTTTCTGGGCACGGTTCTGCACTACCTCACCTACAAAAAGTTCCCGGCCCTCGACAAACTGAACCGCCCCATGTTCAGCTATGGCCGCAAGATTCACGATCAATGCGAGCGGCGGCCCCATTTTGACGAAGGCCGCT
>CAZSOB010000267.1:0-2618 GCA_964608155.1 uncultured Desulfobulbia bacterium | reverse complement strand
CCCGGCGGTATTTCCCGCTTAGGAGGGTGGCTTCAGCTCTTTTGTTTAGCCTCTGTGTCTATTGTGTTAGGTGTTTGTACCTATTGTAAACCTTGGGGCAATCAATTATTTTGCTTGCCGATTGTCTCTGCGAGAGTGGACGACGGGGTGATTAAGATTGTAGAAAACCTTAATCACGGGTCGAAGGGCGTAAATTATATAATAAGAGACCTTTTTTATAAAGTCTGAATTATTGGTAACTATTCAATTGCAGATTTACAGTATAGGGCCGTTTATTCGCCCAGGCTGAATAGTTACCCTGAATTATTGAATATTAGTAAGAGTTCACCAGCACCTCATCTCCGTCTGTTTCAGCCCTCTCACGTACAGGAAGTACAGACTCAAGGGCAGAAACAAACGGATCTGAGGCACTGGTGAACTCTTACACTATGGGGCAGCATCAACTTTGGTGCCCTTGGTGAACTATTACGAATATTAATCAACAAAAAGGAGAAATCAAGATGGTATTGGATCCGACAAAGCACGCGGACTGGGAGATTGCCGAAGAGGCGGAAAGCCGCATGAAAACAGTTTATCAGCTTGGTGAGGAACTTGGTCTGCAGAAGGAAGAACTCCTGCCCCATGGCCATTATGTCGCTAAACTTGATTATCGGGCTATTCTGAAGCGCCTGGAAAACCGGCCGAACGGTAAATATATAGATGTTACCGCTATTACTCCCACTCCCCTCGGCGAGGGGAAATCCACCTGTGCCATGGGCCTGGTTCAGGGACTCGGCAAACGGAATAAAAGCGTAATCGGAGCTATCCGGCAACCATCCGGCGGCCCCACCATGAATATCAAGGGCAGCGCCGCCGGCGGCGGACTGGCCCAGTGTATTCCACTGACTCCTTTTTCTCTCGGTCTCACCGGAGATATAAACGCCATTGTCAATGCCCATAATCTGGCTATGGTGGCGGTTACCTCCCGGATGCAGCACGAATCAAATTATACCGATGAAATTCTGGCCAGACGTGGTTTAAAAAGGCTGGACATTCATCCTAAAAAGGTTGAAATGGGCTGGGTTATGGATTTCTGCGCCCAGTCCCTGCGCAATATAACCATAGGTCTGGGCGGCAAGATGGACGGCATGACCATGCAGTCTAAATTTGCCATTGCCGTCAGCTCAGAGATTATGGCCATACTCTCCGTGGCTCGTGACTTGAAGGACATGCGCGAGAGAATGGGGCGGATTGTGGTGGGCTATAACCGCCGCGATCAACCCGTTACCACCGAGGATCTCGACGTGGCCGGAGCTATGACCGCCTGGATGGTTGAGGCCTTAAACCCCAATCTCCTCCAAACCCTTGAGGGACAGCCGGTACTGGTGCACGCCGGGCCTTTTGCCAATATCGCTATTGGTCAGTCTTCGGTGCTGGCCGATCGTCTTGGCCTTAAACTGGCCGATTACAATGTTACGGAGTCCGGCTTTGGGGCTGATATAGGTTTTGAAAAATTCTGGAATCTGAAGTGCCGGTTCAGCGGTCTGAAACCGAACTGCGCGGTGGTTGTGGCCACTATCCGAGCTCTGAAATGCCATGGCGGGGCACCAATTCCCGTTCCTGGCAAACCCATGCCTCAGGAGTATGGTTCCGAGAACGTCGGCTGGGTGGAGCAGGGCTGCGCGAACCTGATTCATCATATTAAGACGGTTAAAAAGGCCGGAATCAATCCCGTGGTCTGTATTAACGCCTTTTATACCGATACTGACGATGAGATTAAGGCGGTACGCCGCCTCGCCGAGGCGGCTGGAGCCAGAGTCGCCCTTTCAAGACATTGGGAGCATGGCGGTGATGGGGCTCTTGAATTTGCCGATGCCGTTGTCGATGCCTGTGAAGAACCCAACGACTTTAAATTTCTCTATGAGCTCGATACCCCCTTGAGCCAGCGTATTGAGCTGATTGCCAAGGAGGTCTATGGGGCTGACGGGGTAAGCTACTCCCCCGAGGCTCAGATTAAACTCAAGCGCATGGAAGCGGATCCAGAGATTAAGGAGATGGGAACCTGTATGGTTAAGACTCACTTGAGTCTTTCCCACGAACCGGCCAAGAAGGGAGTGCCCACCGGCTGGACTCTGCCCATCAGTGATATCCTGACCTATAAGGGGGCTGGTTTTGTCGTACCCGTGGCCGGGGCTATCAGCCTTATGCCCGGTACGGCGTCTGATCCGGCTTACCGGCGGGTTGATGTGGATGTGGAGACCGGCAAGGTTAAGGGAGTCTTCTAACTTTTCAATTTTTCTGTTTGATTCTGTTTGAAAAATCGGTAACTATTGTTACTTTTAGACATCACGCTGAATAGTTACCAAAAATCGTTGTAAAAAAGGTGGGAGGCTGTCGAATATGGCTTCCCACCTTTTTTTTGTATATCGCCAGCGCATAGTGTAAACTTATTGGTGACTGTGCGGCGTAATGCTGAATAACCCGTTCATTTTTTGTAACTATTCAAGTACAAGCGAAAAGCTGCCCTAAACTATGAGTTGTAACTGTTCAGGAAAGCACAGACTCCGGATGTGTCCGAGATGTAGTTGATAATGCCGTTCAGCAGATAGCGAACGAAGTGAGACTTCCGATAGCGAACG
>CAZSOB010000266.1:0-2626 GCA_964608155.1 uncultured Desulfobulbia bacterium | reverse complement strand
TTACGGCCGCGGATGTGGTAAATATTATCTGGGGTGAAGAGGGCGGCGGCCATCCTCTGGCCAACCAGGCCTTGGCCCAGGCCGCTCAAGGATTGGCCTGGCCCCGGATTCCAGCAGCGGCTCGGATTGCCGCCGTCTGAAGCAGCCCGATCATGGAATTAATCACTACTCATCTCCACGCCGATTTTGATGCCATGGCTGCCATGGTTGCCGTCCACCGCCTCTATCCAAAGGCGGTTATGGCTTTTCCCGGCTCCCAGGAAAAGAATGTCCGTGATTATATTAAGCAATGGGGGCAATACTCCTTTCAACGCCTTAAAAATATCGATTGTGCCAAGGTGAACAGGCTCATTGTGGTTGATACACGGCAGCCCAGCCGTATCGGTAAGCTTGCAGCCTGCCTGACAAATCCAGGTCTCATCCTCCATCTGTATGACCATCACCCCGATGCCCCCGGTGATATGCGTGGTGATTTGGAGGTGGTTAAGGAGATGGGCTCCACCACTACGATTATTGTTGAGATATTTCAACGCCGTGGAATTACCATCACCCCGGAGGAGGCCGGTCTCCTGCTCATCGCCATTCATGAGGATACCGGTTCCTTTACCTTTGACTCCACCACCCCCGATGATCTAACCGCTGCCGCCTGGCTTATGGAGCAGGGCGGCCAGACCTCTCTGATAAGCCAGTTTACCGCCCAGGAACTTTCCAGCGCTGAGCTGGGGTTATTAAATGATATGATTAACGGGGCCATAACCTATACCATTCGGGGCATTCAAATGGTAGTCGCCAAGGTTAACGCCCCGGCCTATGTGGATGAATTTGCCCGCCTGGTGCGGAAATTTATGGTGCTGGAAAATATAAATGTCATTTTCGCTCTGGCCCGCATGGGTGACCGGATATATTTTATTGCCCGCAGCCGGATGGCTGAGGTCAATGTCGGTAATATAGCCCAGGAGTTTGGCGGCGGCGGCCACGCCTCGGCCGCCTCGGCCACGATTAAAGATCAGACCATGGTGGAGGCCGAGGAAAAACTGGTGCGTCTCCTCCATAAATATGTTCTGCCGGAGAGCCGGGCTCTGGATCTGATGTCGGCCCCAGTTATCTCTGCCAGACCGGGAATAACCATTAATCAGGCCCATGAAATATTGACCCGTTACAGCATAACCGTGCTGCCGATTATCGCCAGGGAGCGGGTGCGGGGGCTCATTTCCCGCCGAGTGGTGGAAAAGGCAATTTTTCATGGTCTCGGTGAGCAGCCGGTGGATGATTATATGACCACTGATTTTGCCGTCCTGCCCTCCAGCGCCACCATGGCCGATATTCAGGAGGTCATTATCGGTCATCGTCAGCGTTTTATTCCAGTGGTGGCGGACGATAAGGTTATCGGGGTTATTACCCGAACCGATCTGCTGAATATCCTGATTAAAGATCCGGCCCATTCGCCGGCCGCTCTCCACCAGGGGGGGCAGCCTTCCCTGGAACGCAACCGTAATCTTAACAATCTTCTGGTGGTGAGCCTCTCCAAGAAGATGATGCGTCTCCTCTGCACCATCGGTGAAGTGGCGCATGCCTGTCATTGCCGGGCCTATGCCGTGGGCGGTTTTGTCCGTGATCTCCTTATTAAGAGCGTTAATCTGGATCTTGATATTGTGGTTGAGGGGGACGGCATAGCCTTTGCCCATCGTCTTGCTGAAAAGCTGGGGGGCCGGGCCAGGGTGCATGAGAAATTTAATACCGCCGTGGTTAAGCTGGCGGACGGCTTTAAGATTGATGTGGCTACTGCCCGTCTGGAGTATTATGAATACCCGGCCGCCATGCCGACGGTGGAGTTAAGTTCGGTGAAGCTTGATCTGTTCCGCCGTGATTTTACCATCAATGCCATGGCCATTCACCTGAATCCGGATAAATTCGGTCTTCTCGTAGATTTTTTCAACTGCCAGAACGATCTCCGTGACGGTCAGATTCGGGTACTGCATAATTTGAGCTTTGTCGAAGATCCCACTCGTATATTTCGGGCTATCCGCTTTGAACAGCGTCTAAGCTTTAAACTTGGTAAATTAACGGCCAAGCTGATGAAAAACGCTGTTAAAATGAATATGTACGGCCGTTTTTCCGGCGGTCGTTTTTTCTACGAACTCAAAATGATTCTGGCGGAGGAAAATCCTCAGCCCGCCATCTATCGTCTGAATCAGTTTAAACTCCTGCCCTTTCTGCATCCGGCCCTGTGTCTCGAGCAGGGCCTGAAAAAGATCCTGCGCGAGACTCACCGCGCTCTGGCCTGGTATAAACGGCTCTATCTGGATCGGCCATGTTCTGCATGGCGGGTATTTCTCCTGGCCCTCACCGCCCGGCTGAAGCCCACTCAGCTCATGGACTTTTTTATTAAATTTGAGGTGGCGGATCGTGAACGGCAGCGTCTGATGGCCGATAAATTGGCGGCTGAACGTGCGGCAGCGGCTTTGGCGGGTAAGATCGTCCCTCAGCTTAGGAGGCGGAAGGGGAAGAAAACTTTCGTTCAGCAACGTAAGCCGGCAGGTAAGCCGGTTCAGGCCAGCGAGATATACCGCTTTCTCTATGGACTAAGCGGTGAAGCCCTGTTATATTTAATGGGCATGACCGGTGA
>CAZSOB010000265.1:0-2628 GCA_964608155.1 uncultured Desulfobulbia bacterium | reverse complement strand
CCCTGCAATGATTGCATTCATTTTTTTTACCTGTAAAATCAAATATAATCAAGCCAAAATCCCGGCTGGCACGGGTATTTCTACCCGCATATTTTGTAGTATTAATTATCAAGGCCAAAATATTTTTCGGATGCCGGTCTATTTTTTTTCCATTTCCAATTTCATTTTATGATAAAGTAATTATGATAACTTATAAAATTCGCACGGCCAGACAAATCCTGCCCGCTCACAAAATAAACTTGATGGCGTCGTAAAAAGTACGATCTACCGTGTTGTGGAGTTTCGACAGACCTGCGGCATACTGTATGTATGACAGAAGCCCTGTCGAAACACCACACCTCGCAGTCTTCGCTTAGCTGTATATCGAACTTTTCGCAGTCTTCGCTTAGCGGACTTAGCTATCTTTAGTTTGTGATGGGCTTTTTACGAGTCCATCAAACTTGAAATTTAACAAAAAGAGAAAAAAATGTCCCTCGACGTAGTCAAAGAATTAGACAGAGTATTGGCCTCTGACCAGCATGATCCCTTTCAGGTATTAGGCTTTCACATAATTGATCCCGATAAGCCAACGGCCGTAATCCGCACCTTTCAACCTCTGGCGGAATCAGTCCGTCTCGTAATCGGTGAACGAAAGATCGACATGTACAAGATGCGGGATGAGGGGCTCTTTGAGGCCATTATTGACGATTTCAACCTGCCGCTTACCTATTGCTATGAAATCACCCTCTACAATCAAACCGTCAAGACCATCCACGACCCATATACCACCCTGCCGTTATTAAAGGACTTTGACCAGTACCTCTTTAACAATGGCACTCATTACAGCCTTTATGACAAGATGGGAGCCCACCCCAGGGTTATAAACGGGCACAATGGAATTCTGTTCCGGGTCTGGGCTCCGGCGGCAAGAAGAGTCAGCGTTATTGGTGATTTTAATTTCTGGGACGGCCGCATTCACCAGATGCGGGCCGTTGATTCATCGGGGATCTGGGAGTTATTCATCCCCGATCTGACGACGGGAGAATTATATAAATTTGAGATTCGAGCCCAGGATATGTCCATACTGGAGAAACTCGACCCCCTCCACGTTCAGGCTGAGGTCAGGCCCAAGAGTGCCGCCATTATTGCCGATCTGGCGGGCTTCACATGGCACGATGAAGAATGGCTCAAAAAACGCGATGCCGCCACGAGTTACCATGCCCCCATGTCAACATACGAGGTTCATTTGGGCTCCTGGCGCCGCGACCCCGCCGATCCGGAACGCTTTCTGACCTACCGGGAACTGGCCGAATCGTTGATTCCCTATGTCAAGGATATGGGCTTTACCCACATCGAATTAATGCCGATTATGGAACACCCATTAGATGAATCCTGGGGATATCAGGTAACAGGGTATTACGCCGCCACCAGCCGCTTCGGCAGCCCGCATGATTTTATGTATTTTGTCGATCAATGCCATAAAAACGGCCTTGGGCTGATCCTCGACTGGGTGCCCTCCCACTTCCCCACCGACGGACACGGCTTAGGCAAATTCGACGGTACCGCTCTCTATGAGCATCAGGACGCGCGGCAGGGATTCCATCCGGAATGGGGCACCTATATCTTTAACTACGGCCGCCGGGAGGTTATAAGTTTTCTGATCTCCAATGCCATGTTCTGGTTAGATAAATTCCACCTTGACGGCCTGCGGGTAGATGCCGTGGCCTCCATGCTCTATCTTGATTACGCCCGTCAGGACGGCCAATGGATTCCCAACCAGCGGGGCGGCAAGGAAAATTTAGATGCCATTGAGTTCATGAAGCATCTTAACAGCGTGGTCTACAAACGATTCCCCGGCGTCAGCATGATTGCCGAAGAGTCCACCAGCTTCTTTGGAGTCTCCAAACCAACAGATGCCGGGGGCCTTGGTTTTGGCTACAAATGGAATATGGGCTGGATGAATGACACCCTGAATTATTTCAGCCGTGATCCTCTGTATCGCAAATATCACCACAACGCCCTGACCTTCTCCCTGCTCTATGCCTTCTCAGAGAATTTCATCATTCCACTTTCTCATGACGAGGTGGTACACGGCAAATGTTCCCTGCTGGCCAAGATGCCGGGGGACGAGTGGCAGCAATTCGCCAATCTCCGTCTGCTTTTTTTCTACCTCTGGACCCACCCAGGCAAAAAACTACTCTTCATGGGCGGCGAATTCGGTCAATTATCGGAATGGTATTGCAAGAGAAGCCTTGACTGGCACCTTTTGGAAGAGAGGCCCAGTCACCAGCAAGTTCAGGACTTTGTTAAGGAGATGAACAAATTATACGTCAATAGTCCGGCCCTCTGGCAGGAAGATCACAATAATAACGGTTTCCAGTGGCTGGATTTCAAGGATGTCAACAACAGCATCATCGCCTATGCCCGCAAGGCCACAAACCCCGACGACCACCTTATATGCCTCCTGAACTTCACCCCCGAAGTGCATCATGACTATAAACTGGGGGTGCTTTCCAATGTGCCGTACCGGGAGATATTATCCTCCGATGACGAACGATTCGGGGGCAGCAAGATCAATAACCCTGATCTTAAAATACCAATCAACGAACCCTATGGTGAAGCCCCTATGCATATCAAGGTCTCAGTACC
>CAZSOB010000264.1:0-2638 GCA_964608155.1 uncultured Desulfobulbia bacterium | reverse complement strand
ACCTGACATCTTCGGGTGAAGACTTAAATAATATGCTGCAGATTATATCGTTTAGCCCCACACTCTTACCGGCCCCCGTTGCCCCGGCAATGAGGAGATGGGGCATATCGGCGAGATTGGCGCAGACCGGCTGGCCAATCACGTCCTTGCCAAGGCCAATGGTCAGCGGAGCTTTGGATTTCTGGAATGTTTCATGCCCCAGAATCTCCCGGATATAGACAATCTGGCGCAAAGGATTGGGGATCTCGACTCCGAGAGCGGCCTTGCCGGGAATAGAACCGACAATCCGGACGCTGCTCACCTTTAAAACCATGCCAAGATCATTTTCCAGTGATACAATGCGGCTTATCTTAACTCCGGGAGCAGGCGAGAATTCATAGGTAGTAACCACCGGCCCCGGCGAGATACCAATAACCTTGCCAGCTACCCCGAAATCAGCCAGACTGGCCTCCAGCCTTTCACTGACTTTAAGATAATGATCACGATCAACCTCCACATTCTGGCGTTCAGGCGGCCGGTGAAGCAGATTAATGGGCGGCAGCACAAACTCACCTGCCGCGGCTGGTAATGGTTCAAAACTCTGCTCGTCATCTAACTTTATCTGCACCGGGTCATGAACGGTGGGAGTACCAGCCGGCAATGATAACCGTTTTATCGCCTTAATCAGCGGCTTTGAGGTGGAATCGGCCTTCACTGATTTTTCCAGATCCCGGCTGCGCCTCAGATCACGGCACCAGCCCAGGAAACAGCCGCCGCCCACAACCAGGCGGTAAAGGGACAGGCGCAGAGCGGCCATAGCAGACAGCATGAAGAGTGCCAATACCAGGAGCACAAACCCAGGCCGCCCAAGAAGCGGGGTTAAAAGCATATATAATTGCCGACCAACAACCCCGGCCGCGGGATAACGCTGAAAAAGTAGAAATACCTGACCATGAACCAGAGCAGCGAGAAAGGCGCTGTTGCTCATGATAATTCCGGTGAGCCCGATGAGGAGCCAGGGCAGCCGTTCAATGGTATCCCGGCACCAGAAAAATTGCCAGGCAAAGAGGCAGGGAATGGGAATCAGCCAGAAAGAACTGAGGCCCAGCATATCCGTGAGTAGACGGGCCGAAAAATAGCCCAGGCGGCCGCCCCAGTTATGGGGAAAGACGACGGGTAATAATTCGTGAGAACGGGCGGGAGAATAACTCACAAGACTTATGAAGAGAAAGGCGGCGACAAATAAGGCCAGGACAGCGGTAATTTCCTGCCATATTTCAGGCGGTTCAGATTTAACAACTTTATTGTTTTTTGCCCTGGCCATAATTTACCGCGTCAAGAATACCGTTAATAAAGGAGGCAGAATCATCGGCACTGAACCTCTTGGCAATCTCAATGGCCTCATTAATGGCCACCGTTGCCGGAACCTGATCGTTAAAGGCAACCTCAAAGACCCCGAGACGCAGGATATTACGGTCAATAATCGACATCCGATCTACCCGCCAGTTCTTGGCATTTTCTGCAATCAGACTATCAATCTTATGGATATTACGGCCTACGCCCGCCAAAAGCTCCCGGGCGTAGGGCACCGCCTTCTTGGAGATCAAAAAATTCTCACAGAGAATGTCAAATTGCGCCTCTACCTCCTTGCTGCCATTGACATCCGCCTGATAAAGGGCCTGGAGAACAAGTTCCCGCGCTTTACGCCTGACACCTGTTTTCAAACTAAAACTCACTCAGCAGATTGGCCATCTCAATGGCGGCAGCAGCACAATCGGAGCCCTTATTACCGGCCTTGGTACCAGCCCGCTCAATGGCCTGTTCAATGGTATCGGTGGTCAGAACCCCAAAAATTACCGGAATCCCAGCCTCAAGGCTCACTTGGGCAATGCCCTTGGCCACCTCACCGGCAACATAATCGAAATGGGCCGTGGCCCCGCGGATAACAGCCCCGAGACAGATTACCGCGTCATACCGCCCGCAGTCGGCCATCTTTTTGGCCAACAGCGGAATCTCGTAGGCCCCCGGCACCTTAACTACTTCAATATCATTGTCCTCAACCCCGGAACGCCGCAGGGTATCCAGAGCGCCATCCAGCAGACGCTCAGCGATAAAGGAGTTAAATCTGGCCACAATTATTCCAAACTTCTTGCCACCCGCCTGTAGACTGCCCTCATATATCTTCATAAACTTCCCCACATTTAATTTTCGCTTGCTGATCGCTTATAAATTCCAACAATGTCCGGTTGAAAACTTGCATTGATATCAATAAACTTACGGCGCTAAGGAACTGATTTTATTTCCCCCAGCTTTCGATTCGGGGACAGAATGATTTTCGCCAAAAACGCGAAAAAGATTCAGTCCCATTGGCGAAGAGGAAAATTTTAATTTGTCTCCCGACATAAAGCCACCAGCCAAGCTTAATGCCAAACCCTAACCGGATAAATTCAGGTAACTGTTCCGCAATTCATCTATAAATCAAGCAGATGCCCCATTTTATCTCTCTTGGTCTGCAAATACTTGAGATTCTCAGGACAAGGCTCCATCTCAATGGGTGCCCGGCCAACTACCTTTAGGCCATAACCATCAAGGCCAACTATCTTCTTGGGATTATTGGTTAAAAGCCGCATCTTTCTGACCCCGAGATCACGCAGAATCT
>CAZSOB010000263.1:0-2642 GCA_964608155.1 uncultured Desulfobulbia bacterium | reverse complement strand
AACAGTTACGCTCTGGGGTTATTGTTACTTCTATGCACCACGCTGAATAGTTACTTATTTTGTAACTATTGCAACTATGACTCTAAAACTCTATTAGACTATAACCATGTTCTGATAGAAGAGCGGCAGTAACGCCTGACATGGGATTCAGACCGCAACTTGGGCTTTCGGCCTTCAGAAATACCGCCTCTACCTCCAACTGCCGGGCCAGAAAAAGAGCCTGCTCTGCTCCCCTGATAAACTGAGCGCTGACATCAATGCCATCCTTGGTAACAACCTTGGCCCGGCCGGCCAGAACATCAGCACCGCTGCCGTCAATAATATCGGCCGCGGCTCGCGGTGTAGGAAGCCCGCCCAGTTGTTCCGGGCAAAACGGCACCCGGCAACGGCCCACCAGCCGGGACAGGCAGGCAGGGTTTCCCTTGCTTCTGCCGTCATAACGTGTTTTAAGCCCCAGAAGACAGGCACTGATCATAATCATAACTTTTCGGGAATATAGAATTATACAGGATGCGAACAACTCTGCGTAAATATAAAGTTATAGTAATCACCACCCTTGTCACCTTTATCGTGCTTAGTGCCTGGATATATTTTTCGCCCTATGGCCTGCGGAACTATTTAGACATGCGGGCCCATTTGACCAAGGTTTCAACAGAGGTAAACAATCTCAAGCAGCAAAACAAGGCCCTGCGCCAAGAGATACGCCATTTACGAAGTGACCCGGCCTACCAGGAAGAAGTTGCCCGCCGTAATTTTAATATGCTGAAAAGAAACGAGATGGTCTTTGATTTTTCTAAACCAAAGAAGAAAGGCCATTAATCTATCTCAGAAATATTCCAGCCGCCAAAAAAATCTTCAATATCCACTGCCGATACCGGTCTGCTGATTAAATATCCCTGGATAATATCACAATCAAGGTTGTAGAGATAGTTCAGATGCCCCTTCACCTCCACCCCCTCGGCCACCACCCGCAAATTCAGATTATGAGCCAGAGAGACAATGGCCTTGACGATCAGGGCATCATCGCTGCTGGTAAGTAAATCCATCACAAAAGAGCGGTCAATCTTTAATTCATGGACAGGAAAACGCTTCAAGTAACTAAGAGAGGAATAACCGGTGCCAAAATCGTCAATGGAGAGATGGCACCCCAGCCTCTCTAATTCTATGAGATGCTCAATACTATCCTCCACATTATCCATAAGCATGCTCTCGGTAATCTCAAAATTAACCAGCCGGGGATCAACCCCGGACTCCCGTAAAGCCCTCTTTATTGAGGAGAACAATGAAGCATCTCTGAACTGGGCGGCGGAGAGATTAATGGCCACATTAATGTTATTACCAGCATCCTGCCATTCCCGGCATTGTCGACAGGCTGTGAACAGTACCCATTCTCCAATGGGTACAATAAGCCCGGTATCCTCTGCCACGGGGATAAATTCCATGGGCGACACCACCCCCAGCTCAGGATGCCGCCAGCGAATAAGGGCCTCCACCCCGGATAGTTTACCAGACTTTAAATCAACCTGAGGTTGATAGAGTAAAAAAAGTTCATTTCTGCCCACTGCCTTGCGAAGGCTGGTTTCTATGGCAAAGCGGGCAAAGGCCCTGGTATTTAGATCGGCGGTATAAAATTGATAGCTGCCCTTTTCAAGCTCCTTGGCCCGGGAAAGGGCGGTGTCAGCACATTTCATCAGCTCCATACTGTTATTGCCGTCTTCGGGAAAGACACTGAGGCCGATTCGACAATCCAGGAATATCTCATTACCTGCATGGGTAATTGGTTGGCCAATGTCCTTAATAATCCGGCGGGCGACAATGGCGGCATCAGTGGTATTGCGCAGGCCTTCCAGGATAACCCCGAACTCATCCGCCCCAAAACGGGCCGTCACATCATCAAGGCTCAGGGCGGCGGCCGTATCCGCCTTACGTAAACATGCCCCCACCCGCCGCGCGACCTCCTGCAGCATGATATCGCCGGTTTCACGGCCAAAGGTACTGTTGATAAGCCGAAATTTATAAATATCAATATACAAAACCGCTAATGACGCTGTTCCTCTCGCTGCCTTGTCAAGGGCCTTACCAAGATGCTCACTGAACAGAATACGGTTTGGCAGGCCGGTAAGACGATCATAATAGGCCATAAATTTGAGCTTTTTTTCTGCCATTCTGATCTGGGTGATATTCCGGCAGGTAAAAACCACCTTAATTGGAATATCAACGGCATTCTTGATGATAGCGCCCTCCTGACGGACGTAGAGTTCCCTGTTTTCCGAGAGCCGCAACCGGTGTTCAATGGTAAAATTATTATCAGCGGCGAGGGATTCCTCAATTATCCGTTGTACCAGCTGCTGTTCAGAGGCTGGAATAAGAGCGATAAAATCGGCGAAGTAGGCAGGGGCCTCCTCGGGCCGTACCCCGGACAAGAGACATATATCTTTGCACCAGAGAACCCGATTATCCTCAAGGCACCATTCCCAGGAGGCCGATTCAGCCACGGCCTGGGCCGAGGCCAATTTAATCCTGGTAAGCTGTAAATCGGAATATAATTTATTAGCCCGCAGGACATACTTAATCCGATAACTGATGAGAACGACATTGATGGGTTTGGCAACAAAATCCGTCGCCCCAACTTCAAAGGCATG
>CAZSOB010000262.1:0-2648 GCA_964608155.1 uncultured Desulfobulbia bacterium | reverse complement strand
AGGTTAATTCCTTCATGGTGCGGGGGCTTGATTATTATACCCGCACCACCTTTGAGCTGATTACCCATGATCTCGGGGCTCAAAGTGCCGTGGGAGCGGGCGGGCGCTATGACGGTCTGGTCGCTCAACTCGGCGGCCCGGCCCTGCCCGGTATTGGCTTTGCCCTGGGTATGGAGCGTCTTGTTCTGCTTTTAACCGCCGGCGGAGTTGAACCTCCTCTGGATATTATAGATATATTCCTCGCCGCCCTGGGCCCCGCGGCCGGCCGCCGCGCCTTTGCCATGCTGCATGCCCTGCGCCTGCAAGGCATGCGGGTGGTGATGGATTATACCGGCCGCAGCCTGAAGAGCCAGATGAAGCAGGCGGCGCGGTACGGCAGCCGTTTCACGCTCATTATGGGTGATGATGAACTAAGCTCCGGCCGGGCAATGCTCCGTGATATGGAGAGCCATGAGCAGCGGGAAGTTGAATTATCTGAAGACCTCACGGCCTGGAGTAAAACCATGGCTGCTGAAATTATACAGTGATGTCCGGTTAGAGTTTTGCATTAAGACTAACCGGTGGTTTTAGACCGGGAGACAGATTAAATTTTTTCTCTCAACTTAGGGGACTGAAATTTTTTCGCGTTTTTTTGCGAAAATTATTCTGTCCCCGGATCGCAAGCCGGGAAAAATAAAATCAGTCCCCTCAGTGCCGTAAGTTTTATCAATGCAAGTTCTTAACCGGACACCACTGGAAATTATACTTAAATATTTTTTTATAGGAGACACCCGATGGAATCCATGGGGGGAATGAAGAGAAGTCATTATTGTAACGATCTGCGGGCCGCGAATGTTGGTGAGGAGGTAATCCTCATGGGCTGGGTGCTGCGGCGGCGGGATCACGGCGGGGTAATATTTGTTGATCTGCGTGATCTTCACGGTCTTACCCAGGTGGTGTTTAATCCCGAGCACAGCGCCGCCGTTCACGCCAAGGCCCATGATCTGCGCAGTGAATGGGTACTGGCCGTACGCGGCAAAGTCTGTCTCCGCCCCGAGGGGATGACCAATGATAAACTAACCACCGGCACCATTGAGGTCCTGGTGGATGAGCTGCGGATTTTAAATACCTCCCCAACTCCACCTTTTCCCTTGGATGAGGAGAAGGATGTCTCCGAAAATCTGCGTCTTAAATACCGCTATCTCGATCTGCGGCGGCCGGGGATGATTAATAATCTGATTATGCGTCACAAGGCGGCCCACGCCGTTCGCAACTATCTGAATGATAACAATTTTCTTGAGGTCGAGACCCCGGTGCTGACTCGCTCCACCCCGGAGGGGGCCAGGGATTATCTCGTCTCCAGCCGGGTTAATCCGGGGAAATTTTATGCCCTGCCGCAGTCGCCGCAGCTCTTTAAACAACTTCTGATGGTCTCCGGGGTTGACCGCTATTATCAGGTGGTTAAATGTTTTCGGGATGAGGATCTGCGGGCCGACCGGCAGCCGGAATTTACCCAGATTGATATGGAGCTCTCCTTTGTTGATGAGGAGGATATCTATATCATTGCCGAGGGCCTGATGCGGATGCTGTTTAAGGCCACCATCGGTCTGGAGATCAGCACTCCCCTGCCGCGGATGACCTACGCCGAGGCCATGGAGCGTTTTGGTACTGATAAGCCCGATACCAGATTCGGCCTGGAGCTGATCAATCTCACCGAGACCGTGCGGGACTGCGGTTTTAAGGTTTTCGCCTCGGTGGTTAAGAAGGGCGGAATGGTAAAGAGTATAAACGCCAAGGGCTGTGCTGCCACCCTTTCACGGAAGAATATTGACAATCTGACCGAGTATGCCGCTCAGTTTGGGGCCAGGGGACTGGCCTGGGTTAAGATCAAGGAGGATGGCTCCTGGCAGTCACCCATTGCCAAATTTTTTACGGACGAGGAGAGGGCGGCCATGGCGGCGGCTCTTCAGGCTGCGCCCGGTGATATTCTGTTTTTTGTGGCCGACAGCTCTTCGGTGGTGCATCACGCCCTCTCTGAGCTTCGTCTAAAACTGGGGCGGATGCTGAATTTAATTGATGACAAGGTCTTTGATCTTCTCTGGGTCACCGATTTCCCGCTTTTGGAGTATAATGATGATGAAAAACGCTATACGGCGGTTCATCATCCCTTTACCGCCCCCAATGAGGAGGATCTGGAATTCCTGGAATCGGAACCAGGCCGGGTGCGAAGCCGGGCCTATGATATTGTCTTAAATGGTACTGAGATTGGCGGCGGCAGTATTCGTATCCATCAGCAGGAGATTCAGAAGCGGGCCTTCACTGCCCTGGGCATAACCCCGGAGGAGGCGGCGGATAAATTCAATTTTCTGCTCCGCGCCTTGGAGATGGGGGCCCCGCCCCATGGCGGTATCGCCTTTGGTCTTGACCGGCTGATGATGATTCTGACCGGCAGTGAATCAATTCGTGATGTCATTGCCTTCCCCAAGACTCAAAGGGCCACCTGTCCCCTGACCGAGGCCCCCTCCGCCGTGGCGAGAAAGCAGCTTACTGAACTGCATCTGCGGCCGGACTGGCAGGAATAGTCACGCTTCGTCACGCTTCATTTTAGGCCGGAAATTTTTTTAATAAAAGGGCTTGCTTTTTTGTAAGTGTATGGTACCGTTGACTTT
>CAZSOB010000261.1:0-2649 GCA_964608155.1 uncultured Desulfobulbia bacterium | reverse complement strand
GGTTTCAGGTTGGCTTCACTTGTCATATGGCCCTGTTTTATCTCTAAGGTTATGTTGCTTCCGGCCGCTGGCGCCCAGCGTTCTATAAAACGGGATGAAGGGGCGCCGGCAAAGATTATAACCGCCGGAGTACCTGTGGCAGCTGCCAGGTGCTGGCCGCAGGAATCATAGCCTACAAAGCAGTCAGCGGCGCAGATCATCTTGCCCAGGGCGTCAATGGAACCGTCGAAGGCCAGAAGGCCGCTGTTAAACGGCGGGGCGGCGGCAGGTATGTCTTCCGCTGACAGGCAGCCGGTTTTTACGCCGTTTTTTTGGGCCAGGGCCAGGATGGCATCCGTTTGGCGGCTCTCCTTTTTGCCGTGGCCGCGATCCAGAATCAGGATGGTGCCCGGTTCCTGAACCAGCTTCATTACCAGCTGATTTTCAAACTGGCGGGATATCTTCTTGCAGGGATTATTACCCACCCCGAGATTCATGACCATGATAAACCTGCAGCCCCTGTTCTTCAGCCCCTGGCAGAAGGTATTATAGCCATGCCCCTCGTTGTGGAGGACGAGGTAGGGCGGTATTTCTTCCCGCTCGTCTAAAAGCCCGTTGAGCCATTGGCTGGTCAGGGAAGACAAACAGCCTGATTCTCCCGGGCCGGGTTCCCAAGAGCGGGAGGGGAAATAACAGGTCGAATCGTCACCAAGTAATGGCAGAAGACCAAGCTGGGTCAGGCGGCTGTCCGGATCAAAGAGCAGGGTGGTGTTCTTTGGGGTATTTCTGGTCTCCCGGTCAACAATTTTCAGCAGAGGTGGCCAGGAGGTCATCTTTTCAAAAAGGCCGCCGCCATTTTTATAAATGAAGGGTATGGCCCGGCAATTATTCAGCTCCGGGAATAGAGACGGTAAGTGCCGGGGGCCGATGAGGACGATCTCCACCTGAGGTAATGAGCGGCGCAGGCGGTGGACTATAACACTGGTGATGGCGATATCAGCCCCGGCCGTTACCCGGGAGAGGACGATAACCTTGCGGAGCGCCTCTTTACGCTCCCGGCTTAATACCCTGGGGCGGCTGATTATCTCGTAATGTTTTATGATATCGGCCGCGTTGTGAAATCCTCGTTCTGTAAGCAGACGGTCTAATTCATGGCCCTGGGGGGCCTGGCGGACAAAGGAGATTGTTCTGGCTAGTACCTCATTGCCGATCTTGACTCCGGCCCTGGAAAAATCATCGCAGAGCGGCTCAATGATACCGCAGAAAATGCCGCAGACGGCATCATCCGCCTGCTCATCATCCTGCGCGGCCAAACGGCATAAGTCAGTTAGCAGCTTATAGTCAGGCGTCTTACCGGCCTGGAAATCCTCTATAAAGGCGCGAGCCCATTTTCTTGTGATATTTATGGGGGCCCGCCCTGCTGTTTTAGTTTCCGAGAGCCTGGACAATGGCGTCACCCATGGCAGCCGTGCCCACGCTACGGGCCTTGTTGGTGGCTATGTCAGGGGTGTGGATGCCGGCATCGAGAACATCATTTACTGCCTGTTCAATGGCATCGGCGGCCTGAGGAGCACCAAGACTGTAGCGCAGCATCATGGCCGCGGAGAGAATCTGAGCGATGGGGTTGGCAATGCCCCGGCCGGCTATATCGGGGGCTGAACCACCAGCCGGTTCAAAGAGACCAAAGCCTGATTCATTGAGGCTGGCCGAGGCCAGAAGCCCCATGGAGCCGGTCATCATAGCGCATTCATCGGAGATTATATCGCCAAACATATTTCCACAGAGCATGACATCAAACTGGGAGGGATCCTTGATGAGCTGCATGGTGGCGTTGTCCACGTAGATATGGTTCAGTTCGACATCTTCATACTCCTTAGCCACCTCCGTTACGACCTCACGCCATAAGACCATGGAGGTGAGGACGTTGGCCTTGTCAACCGAGGTTACAAGCCTGCGGCGTCCTCTGGCGGCCGCAAAGGCCTTATGGGCGATACGTTCAATTTCCCGGCGGCTGTAAACCAGGGTATCGTAAGCCTTCTCGTCTGGGCCGCTGCCCTCCCTGCCCTTGGGCTGACCGAAATAAATGCCGCCGGTGAGCTCACGGACGCAGAGAAGATCAAAGCCCCTAACGGCGATATCGGCCCGCAGAGGGCAGGCCGCGGCCATTGACTTAAAGACCTTGGCGGGCCGCAGGTTGCAGAAGAGGGCAAGCTCTTTACGCAGAGGAAGCAGGGCGGCCCGTTCCGGCTGCTGATCCGGCGGCAGAGACTCCCATTTGGGGCCGCCCACCGAACCAAAGAGTACGGCATCGCTATTCTTGCAGAGTGCGAGGGTGGCGGGCGGCAGGGCCTGGCCGTGATTGTCAATGGCCAGCCCCCCTACGTCGGCGTGTTCGTATTGCAGGGCCAGGGAAAAATCAGCGTTTACCGCCTTTAATACCTTTAAGGCCTCAGCCATGACCTCCGGGCCGATACCATCACCGGCCAGAATCGCGATCTTCTTCATTTTTACCTCACTTATTATAATTGGTTCCAGGCATATTCGGGCCATTTGATTTTCGTTCAGTCTTTTATCCCGGATTGGGCGCATCTGAATAGAGTCAGAAAATTTGTAACTATTCAGTAGCACCCCATCTTCGCCCATTTAGGCCTTCTCGAATACCAAAGTATG
>CAZSOB010000260.1:0-2662 GCA_964608155.1 uncultured Desulfobulbia bacterium | reverse complement strand
CCGCCGATGAACATCAGAATCACCATGATAAATAAGGAGACATTGGTCATGGCGTGAATATTCATGGTATTAAATCCCGCTGTCCGGCAGGTTACGGACTGAAACAGTGAAACGAGAACAGCATTGGGCGTTGGGGAGTAGCGGTGAAAACCAATGAACTCGGCGAGGAAGATGGTCAACCAGCCGCCGATGATGAGCCAGAAGGAGGTCTTGATGACAATACCGGCGTACCAGCTCAGGTGCTGCCGTGGTCTGTCTGAGGAGAAACAGCCTTTGGCCAGGGTAAAGAGTTCCAGAAGAACGGAAAAGCCCAGGCCGCCGCTGACAATAAGAGTCATAAAGATTATATTAACCGGCCAGTTGCCCCGCCAGGCGGTTAAGTTGTCCGGCTGGAGGGCGAATCCGGCGTTACAGAAGGCGGAAACAGCGTGAAACAGGGCTGAGAAGGGCGGGAAAGAGCCCGATGGCGCCATAAAATAGAGCAGTAAGGCCCCGCTGCCCTCGATGAGCAGGGTTCCCAGGAGCATAGCCTTTAGGATGTGGCTCAGGGAGAAACGGCCGTGCGGGACAAGGCCCTGACCAATGGCAATTTTATCGGTGAGTGACACCCTCTGGCGCACGAGATAAAAGGCCAGACTGGTAAAGGTCATAATACCCAGGCCGCCGATCTGGATTAAGATCATGATAATGGTCTGACCGCCGCGGCTGAAGGTCTGGCCGGTGTCAACCACGGTCAGGCCGGTAACGCAGACGGCCGAGGTCGTGGTAAAAAGGGCATCTGTCCAGGATATATTTATATTCCGCACGAGGCTCATGGGCTCGTGAAGCAGAATCGTGCCGCTTATTACCGCCAGACCAAAGAAGATAACCGGCAGGGAGATTGGGGGCAGTTGTTTAAATAATCTGAATGAGCTCATAAATTAAATTCACCGTTACCCCCAATACTCCTAAAATGTGTGAGTGTCAACCAGGAACATGGTCCAGATGCTGGCCGCGTAGCCTAAAGCAATAACAGGCGTCCATTTGAGATGAGAACCAAAGGTATAGGTGCCGCGGGCGGTACCCATGAGGCCGACACCAGCCGCGGAGCCGATGGAGAGCAGGCTGCCACCCACGCCGGCGGTGAGGGTCACTAACAGCCATTGGCCAAGGTGCATGGTTGGATTCATGGTCAGGACGGCGTACATCACCGGGATATTATCCACTATGGATGAGATGATTCCCACCAGAATATTGGCCTTGGTGGCACCCAGACCGGTATAGAGCTGGCGGGATACCTCCGCCAGATAGCCGAATTGCGCCAGTCCTCCCACGCACATTATTACGCCATAGAAGAAAAGCAGGGTATCCCATTCGGCGTGGGATACCTTACGCATAAAGTCCAGATGCTGATATGAAAGTTCAGCGGGACGCGGAAATTCTGTATCACCGCCAGCTCCGAGGGGGGCATCATGGAAATGGAGACGATCCTCATGCATTTTTATAAAATAGGAGAAGAGGCCGAGATAGGCCATACCGAGCATCATACCGGCGGCCGGCGGCAGGTCGAGATAATTATGAAAAGATACCGCAGTAACAATGGTCAGCAGGAAGAGGAAGATAACCCGTTTGGCCCCGAATCTCATCTTTACCTCTTCCTTTAAGGGTTTGGGAAATTGTTTGCCGATGGCAAAACTCATGCAGATGGCCGGTACCAGCCAGTTGACGAGAGAGGGGATAAAAATATCCAGAAACTGGATAAATTCGATTTTCCCCTTCTGCCAGACCATGAGGGTGGTAATATCGCCAAAGGGCGAGTAGGCACCCCCGGCATTGGCGGCCACGACAATGTTGACGCAGGAGAGGGCGACAAATTTTTTATTGTCCCCGGCCACGGCCATGACCACGGCCCCCATGAGTAAGGCGGTGGTCAGGTTGTCGGCCAGGGGAGAGATGACAAAGGCCAGAACGCCGGTAACCCAGAAGACTATCCGCAGTGAAAATCCACGGCCCACAAGCCAGGAACGCAGGGCCTGAAAGACGTTGCGATCCTCCATGGTGTTGATATAAGTCATGGCCGAGAGCAGGAACAGCATAAGTTCGGCGTATTCGAGGAGATTATGTTTAATCGCTATCTCGGCGGCCTTGGGTGTTCCCAGACGTTCAAAGGTAATGCCCACCAGAATCCAGATGAAACCAGCGGCAAGCATTACCGGTTTACTCTTTCGAAGGTGGGTTTTTTCTTCGAGGACGACCATGATATAGGCCAGGAGAAATAAAATAACTGCGGTCCAGCCCATGGCGGTGTTGGTTAAATTACGAATAACCTCGGTCGCTCCTTCGCCGCCATGGGTGGCGGCAAGGAGTGGGGTGGCGGTTAATAACAAGAGATTAATTGCTAATAACAATGCCTTCAACATATTTTTACCTCACAGGATTAAATTAATTCTGGCTCTGCCAGCTCAGTTCATGGAGCGTTTACACCTCGGAGGGCGATCACCACCCAGAGTGTGATTTGTTGATCGTTTACGATTAACAAGTCTATAATGAAAAGCTTAAAAAAACAACTAACCGGAAGGAAGATAGTGTGAAATTGTCAAAAAAATATACGGGGACTGGAGTGATAAGGCGGAGCTGGCAGTTAGGAGTGAAGTGATCATGTGGTTTATGGTAACTATTCAGC
>CAZSOB010000259.1:0-2663 GCA_964608155.1 uncultured Desulfobulbia bacterium | reverse complement strand
GCAATCGTCTACTTTTCTGCTTGACAATCTTAGGCCCCATATTATAGAATGTTTAGCAAGGTTAGTTATTTTGCGGGAATGTTGCCAATTACCAATTTTAATAGATTGTTGTCTATTGCAAGTATGAAAATGAAAATTACATGTATTACACTTATAGCGGCCCTGTCATTGGGCGCCGTTAATGCCTTGGCCGCTGATTCAGGTTCTGGATCCGGGACGAAGGGATTACGTTTTTCATTTTCACTTTTGCCGGTTAAGAGCGCCAATGCTTTGGCAGGTTCCCCGCTTACCCATAATTCCCCGGCACGAGAAGGTGGTATTTCGTTAAAAGGCTCAGGCTTAAAGGCTGTTACCACTGTCAGTGCTGGTCATATCAGCGGCACTCTTGCTTATTTAAGTGGTTCAGCCGTTGAGAATAATGTCTTCTCAGGCTGGTATTATTCCGCCCCTAAAATTGATCTTGGTTTGCGGCCTGTTTTTATTTTACCTTGTGAATATCTTGATTTGTATACCAGTCTCCATCCCCTTGATTCAGCCGCCAAGAAGGGGCTCAGCATTCACGGGGCCTATTTATTGAGCCCTAATCTGCAAATAAATGGTGCTTTTCTTGTTGCTCAGTCGACGCTTACCAAGCAATCTGTAAATGAGAATGGTCTGGTTATTGCGGGCGATGGTACGAAAAAAACAAATTGGCGATTGGATCTTGGCGGCGCTATCCGCTTTAGTCACAATATGACTTACAGCATTAATTTTGGCTATATGGATGGCGGCAATATTTTTACCAAAGGACAATCTGCTAATTTGGATGGCGGCGGCAGTGCCTATGTCATTAAGCACCAACTCAATATGAGTTTTTAATCCTGTTAGAATGTTTCACTCCCTGTTAATTATCCTTTTTCTTCCAGCAGTTCATTGAAATAAACAATTGAAGTAAATTCAGTAGATTTTTTGACTGCCAGCTTGCTGCTTGGCTTCGCGACATAGATTAGATGTGCAATACCGTATTTCTGAGCCGATTGGAGGATTTTTTCACTATCCTCCGCCAACATGGTGCTTGATTTATCAAATTTGATTACCCGTCCCAATCCCTCCCAGAAGGTATAATCCTCTTTTGGACAGCCAATCTCTTCCGCGCATATTATACGGTCAAAATAGCCGTTTAAGGTGGTCTTTTTCATTTTAATGTCTAAGGTCTTGCTATGAGCATTTGTCACCAAAAACACCCGCTTTTGAGCCTTTCTCAAAAAACCAAGGAAATCGAGTACATACGGGTGAATTTTGATTAAATGGTCAATTTGTACCTTCAATGCGGGAATATCCAATCTTAATTGTTCCGACCAGTAATCCAGGTCTGTCCAATCCAGGGTTCCTTCTTTGGCCTTGTAGGTTTTTAGTAATACTTTTCTGGCTTCCACGTCCGACAGGTCATTTTGTGCCGCAAATATCCGCGGCACATATTCCTCCCAGAAATAATCATCATAATGTTTATCGAGCAGAGTGCCATCCATATCAAGAAGTACGGTTTCCACCCTTGACCAGTCCCACCTCATAGCTTTATCCATTTTCTCATTTTCCGCCCCTGGCGGCCCCAATGAGGGTGTGGAGCTGGTAAATATTGTTTTCTCGCATATAGCCCCTTATACCAGCTTGAATTTCATCAACACTGCCCGGGTTAAAAAAATTAGCCGTTCCAATCTGGACAGCACTGGCACCCGCCAGGATAAACTCCATGGCATCCTGCCAGGTACTTATGCCGCCAACGCCGATTATGGGAATATGGACGGCGTCTGCCGCCTGCCAGACCATGCGCAGGGCAACCGGTTTAATAGCCGGACCGGAGAGACCGCCGGTGATGTTAGCCAGTACCGGTCGTCTACCCCTGATATCAATGGCCATACCGATAAGGGTATTGATTAAGGAGATCGAATTTGCCCCGCCGGCCTCAGCCGCCCTGGCCATGGCCCCAATATCATTGACATTGGGGGATAGTTTAACAATCAGAGGAAGAGAGGTCACCCGGCGTACCGTGCTGGTTAGTTCTTCTGCCAGGTTGGGCTGGGAGCCGAAGGCCACGCCGCCCTTTTTGACATTTGGACAAGAGATATTCAGCTCAAGTGCGCTTACCCCCTCTTCCTTATCAAGACGAACAGCCAGCTGACGGTATTCTTCAATACTATCTCCCAGAATATTGACGATCAGGGGGCATTTGCGGCCTTTCAGATAGGGCAGTTTTTCTTTAACGAAGGCCTCCAATCCGACATTCTCCAGACCAATGGCATTTAGCATACCGCAGGCGGTCTCCACAATCCGGGGTGGGGGATTGCCCGGCCTGGGCCTGAGCGAGATACCCTTTACCACGATGGCCCCGAGATTGTCAAGGTCGGTAAAAGGCTCAAATTCCCGGCCATAGCCAAAGGTGCCGGAGGCGGTCATCACGGGATTGTTAAGCAGCAGGCCGCCAATATCAACACTTAAATCTTGCTCGTTATCACTCATGATTCCCACTTAATCCGGTCAGCCGAGAAGACGGGCCCGTCCTGGCAGACATGGAGGTATTTACCCCCCTTCTCGTTAGCATTTCGGGCGGTGATTGTGCAGCCCAGGCAGGCGGATATACCACAGGCCATCATGGTTTCCATGGAAACCTGGCAGGGCCATTTGGG
>CAZSOB010000258.1:0-2678 GCA_964608155.1 uncultured Desulfobulbia bacterium | reverse complement strand
ACCGGGCTCGTAAGATCCAGCGTTTCCTCTCTCAGCCCTTTCATGTTGCTGAGGTATTCACCGGTATGGACGGTAAGTTCGTCAAGGCCGAGGATACGGTCAGGAGCTTTAAGGAGATCCTCGATGGTAAACATGATGATTTACCTGAATCGGCTTTTTATATGGTAGGATCAATTGATGAGGCCATTGAAAAGGCCAAAAAACAGAATTAAGGAAGGGCGCGATGGCGGAGAAAATTCAGCTTGAAATCGTTACTCCCACCGGTGCGGTAGTTAGTGAAGCGGTTGATATTGTCACCGCTCCCGGTACCGATGGTGACTTCGGGGTGCTTGCAGGTCACGCACCGTTACTTAGCACGATTAAGATAGGCAACTTAGAGTATAAAAACGATAATCAGACCCAGACCATTATGGTAAATGGCGGCTTCTGTGAGGTGTCTAATAACAAAATTACCTTTCTTGTTGAGTCGGCGGAGCGCGGTGAGGATATTGATACTGAACGGGCTCTGCGGGCTAAGGAACGGGCCGAGAAGAGACTGGCCGAAGCCCAGCGCCAGCAGGAGACACTCGATGTCGCCCGGGCAGAGGCCGCCTTGCAGCGTGCTATGGCCCGTTTGAAGGTTGGTGAGAATAAGTCCTAATATTGCAATTCTAATCAGGTGCTTCGTATTATAAAGTTATGGGTGCTTAATCGCCCAGCCTGAATATTTTACAAAAAAAGGCCGCCTATCTATTTATAAGTAGATGGCGGCCTTTTTTTTATCTCTGTTCTCTCTAATTATTTTTGTAACCTAAATTTGCCTCAATGACAAAATCTCCATGTTCGGTGCTAAAGGGAATGACAATGGTGGGGAAATCGGTGTAATAGGAAATTTCTATGCCCTTGCCCACCACCATTGTTGGGGTCGCAAGATCAAATTTATGGTTAAGTTTGGAGAGAGTGGCCTTGGCCCCCCCGCAGATCATATTGGTTAATTCGCCAACCGCGTCAACTATATCATCATTGATGGCCGTCTGCGGTTCCTCAAAAAGCATATTGGCAACGATCTGTAGAATGCAGGATTTAGAAAAGCTTAAAATCATGCAGCCTTGAATAGTTTTGGAGGCCATCCCGATGAGTCCGGTAATTTCACCGTAGGAACAATTACCCTCTTTTAATAATGGGCTATTGGCGGTAACTTTGGTCTGACACATGGTTTCCAATACATTCTTGGTCGAGACCAGAAAAGGATTGATAAATTCTGCCTTCATGGTTAGCTTTTTGGTTGCAATATGAGGGTTAAGGGCAGTTTTGCAGCCCTGGATGCATACTTATGAATCAGTATAAGGTCATGGAAGCGCCATTTTTGTTATTAATTAGGCTATTAAAAAAAAAAAAAATTGTCCAGCACTAAAACTTTTTTATTGGAGGTGGAGATGAAACCCAAAGAAAGACTTGCGATTATGCGCCAAAAGGCCGTTGAATTGCCGCCCGCCGAGCGCATAAAAAACTTTGATGAGGTTACCCTTAATTTTGATGAAAAGACTGCTATATTAGAAGCAGAGCGCTGCCTGCAGTGCAAGAAGCCTAAGTGCCGTACAGGCTGCCCCATTCACAATAATATACCGGAGTTTATCCGTCTGTTACGTGAAGGGCAGATTGAAGAGGCCTACTGGGTTATCCGTGAGACCAGTACTATGCCTGCAGTCTGTTCCAGGGTATGCCCCCATGAGTTTCAATGCGAGGGCTCATGCATTCGCGGCAAAAAGGGTGAACCAGTGGCCATTGGCATGCTTGAACGCTATATTGTTGACTGGATGGTTCTCCATAACATGAATATGACAAAGGCCTGCGCTTTACCAAAAGAAGAGCGGGTCGCCATTGTTGGTTCCGGCCCGGCCGGAATGGCTGTGGCCTATTATCTTGCCCACGAGGGTTATCATTGTACCATATTTGAGGCTCTGCCCGTTCTTGGCGGCATGCTTAGTGTCGGCATTCCCGCCTACCGCCTGCCCCGCCATATTATTAATGCCGAGTTTGACGCCCTCAAGCATTGTGGAGTTGAGATAATAAATAATGTCAAGATTGGCATAGATAAGACCATTGATGATTTACGCCAGGAGGGCTTTAAAGCGGTATTTTTAAGCCCTGGCGCGCACGCCAGCCGTAAACTTGGTATTGAGGGTGAAGATTTAGAGGGTGTTATTCACGGCGTTGATTACCTGCGTGATGTTAATCTGGGCAAAAATATCCGTCTGGGCAAAGAAGTGGTAGTAGTGGGTGGCGGTAATGTAGCTATTGATGTGGCTCGCACTGCCCTGCGTACAGGCTCGGACAAGGTGTTTATTCTTTACCGGCGCACTATGGCCGAGATGCCGGCTGCTAAGGCCGAGATTCATCATCTCCGGGAGGAAGGGGTTAAGATTGAGTTTTTAGCGGCCCCGGTTGAAATTCATGGCGTAAACGGCCGCTTATCCAAGATAGAGTGTATCAGGATGCGCCTTGGTGAATGTGATGCCTCAGGCCGCTGTCGGCCGGTGCCCATTGAGGGATCTAATTTTATGATTAATGCCGACGCTGTGATTCCAGCGGTCAGTCAGAGGGTAGATCCCACCGCTGGTGCCGGAGAGAATGTGGCAATGACTAAATGGGGGACATTTGATGTTGATCCAGACACCCTGCAAACCAATATCAATTGG
>CAZSOB010000257.1:0-2702 GCA_964608155.1 uncultured Desulfobulbia bacterium | reverse complement strand
ATGTTATTTGCTTCATCTATCGTGATGAAGTATATAATAAGGCACCGGACAATCCCAACCGCGGCATGGCGGAAATTATCATTGGTAAACAGCGAAACGGCCCAATTGGTATGGTAAAGCTGGCCTTTCTGGCCGACATTACCACCTTCGAGAATCTGGCCCAACAACAAAATGACTCGGCGGCCTTTTCCTGAGCCGTACCCCAAATATAACTATTCAGCGAAATGCCCGTAAAATCTACACTTACCTCCCGCTAAAAACACGCGGGAATAACAAAAAAATGTACGAGGTCAATAAATAAATGGCTAAACACTATAATTTCGCGGCCATTGAACAGAAATGGCAACAGAAATGGCAGACCGAACAATGCTACGCCGTCAAGGAAGATAACGGGCCTAAGTATTATCTTCTGGAGATGTTCCCCTATCCCTCAGGCCGCATTCACATGGGCCATGTCCGCAACTATACCATTGGCGATGTCATTGCCCGTTATAAGAGAATGCGGGGCTTTAATGTTCTTCATCCCATGGGCTGGGATGCCTTCGGCCTGCCGGCGGAAAACGCCGCCATCAAACATGACACCCATCCCGCCCGCTGGACCTATGACAATATAGACTATATGCGGGGCCAATTGCGCCGCATGGGCTTCAGCTATGACTGGAACCGTGAAATTGCCACCTGCGGGGCTGAATATTACCGTTGGGAACAAAAATTCTTTATTGAGCTCTACAAAAAGGGGTTAATTTACCGCAAAAAAACCACGGTTAACTGGTGTGACCAATGCCAGACCGTCCTGGCCAACGAGCAGGTAATTGATGGTGAATGCTGGCGCTGCGACTCCCCGGTAATTCCCCGCGAAATGCATGGCTGGTTCTTTAAAATCACCGATTACGCCGAAGAATTACTGGCCGATCTAAATAAACTTGGCGGCTGGCCCGACAAGGTGCTGACCATGCAGCGTCATTGGATTGGCAAGAGTACAGGGGCTGAAATCAACTTCCCCATTGAGGACAGCGATAAAAAACTCACCATCTTCACTACCCGGCCCGATACTATCTTTGGGGCCACCTTTATGTCCATCGCCCCGGAACATCCCCTGGCTCTGGAATTATCACGTGGCCATAGCACGGAAGATAAAGTAAAAGAATTTATTGAACGAACCAAGGCTGCCAAACAACGGGCCTCCTACGGTGAAGAACTGGAAAAGGAGGGAGTGTTCACCGGCAGCTATTGCCTTAACCCCTTCACCGGCGGCCGTCTGCCCGTCTATGCGGCCAACTTCGTTCTGATGGAATACGGCTCCGGGGCAGTAATGGCCGTTCCGGCCCACGATCAGCGGGACTATGAATTCGCGGCCAAATATGATATCCCCTGTTTAGAGGTCATCCACCCCCCTGCCGGCAAGATGCCGGCAGACAAGGCCTATGAGGGGCCGGGAAGATTAATCAATTCCGCTGAGTTCAACGGCATGGACAACGCGGAGGCCAAGACGGCCATTATCAGGGCCGCCGCTGACCAGGGATTTGGCCGGGCCAAAACCACCTTCCGGCTTCGGGACTGGGGCATATCCCGCCAGCGTTACTGGGGAACACCCATCCCCATGCTGAACTGCGAGAAATGCGGCATTCAGCCGGTGGCTGAGTCCGACCTGCCAGTCCGGCTGCCCACCGAGGTTAAATTAGATAAATCCGGCAAGTCACCCCTGCAGCATCTGGCCGGCTTCTACGAAACCACCTGCCCGTGCTGCGGCGGCCCGGCTCATCGTGAAACCGACACCATGGATACCTTTGTGGAATCCTCGTGGTATTACGCCCGTTACACCAATCCCCATTATAAAGAGGACATGATAGATAAGAAGGCCGCCGCCTACTGGCTGCCGGTGGATCAATATATCGGCGGCGTCGAACACGCTATTCTTCATCTGCTTTACGCCCGTTTTTTTACCAAGGCCATGCGTGATATGGGTTATCTTAATATTGCTGAACCCTTCACCAACCTGCTGACCCAGGGCATGGTCATCAAGGACGGCACCAAGATGAGCAAATCCAAGGGCAATGTAGTGGATCCCAGTACCCTGATTGAAAAATACGGCGCCGATACGGTGCGGCTCTTCAGCCTCTTCGCCGCCCCGCCGGAGAGGGATCTGGAATGGAATGACAAGGGCGTGGACGGGGCCTCCCGCTTCCTGAATAAGGTGTACCGTTTTGTGGATGCCAACCGTGATTTATTCACAAGTCATAATGATTCCGGCAAAGCCCTTAACCGGGTGAGCCGCGATTTGGAGCGTAAAACACATCAATGCGTCAAAAAGTTCAGCACCGATATTGAGAACAACTTTCACTTCAATACCTGCATAAGCGCGGTAATGGAACTGACCAACCTCCTGCTTGCCACTCCCAATAATGACCAGCAAGAAAAGGCCGCCCCTCATATCATAAAGCAGACGATTACGGTCATTATCAAGCTCCTCTACCCCATGGTACCTCATTTCTGCGCCGAGCTCTGGGAGATGACCGGCCAGGACGGGCTTCTCGATCACACCCCCTGGCCGGAATTTGATCCGGAAAAGGCCAAAGATGATGAGATTACCATCGTCATTCAGGTGAAGGGCAAGGTGCGCAGCCGGCTCCAGGTCAGCATCGGCACCTCTGATGATGAATTACGGGAAATGGCCGTAAATGATGAAAAAACTAAAAAATTCA
>CAZSOB010000256.1:0-2719 GCA_964608155.1 uncultured Desulfobulbia bacterium | reverse complement strand
GATGCAGGACGATATAAAAGATTTCCGGGCCGATGTTAATCTACGCTTTGAGGAAGCTAAAAAAGATGTTAATCTACGCTTTGAACAGGTTGATAAACGCTTTGAACAAGTTGATAAACGCTTTGAACAAGTCATTGCCTCAATTGACCGTTTAACAGATAAACTGGATAACCGCGATCAGGATCAACGCTCTTTTACCATGCGGATGTTCAGCATTTCTATTTTGATTTCTTTCCTCGGTGTTCTCGGTGTCTTTTTAAAAATCTTTAAGGTTGTTTGAGCCTGCCGTTTTCCGTATATCCTCCGGTATAGAATAGAATGATCGGTAACTGTTCACAGTTTAGGGCAATTTTTCGCTTATTGCTGAATAGTTACAATGATCGTAACTATTCAGCAGCGCTGAATCTTCGTCCATTTAGGCCTTTTTCGAATACGTTAATATGCTTCAAAGTCCTAAAAAACGAGGTAAGCGTAGACTCCGAGCCGGAGTACTGCTGAACAGTTACAGGCTGGTGATTATTGCTACCTTTTAGGCATCATGCTAAATAGTTACGAATGATCTATGATATTCTGATTACCAACGCCATGCTCCTCCCTGCTGCCGGAGAAAAAATCATCAAGAATGGTTTTATCATCACGCGGGGGGGATATATTGAGCTTACAGGCTCCATGAGTACCCTGCCCGACCCGCTGGAGGCAGCAAAAACCATTGACGGCCGGGGGCAGTTGGTAATGCCCGGCCTGATTAATGGCCATTGCCATGCCGCCATGACCCTGTTCCGGGGGCTGGCCGATGACCTGCCGCTCATGACCTGGCTGCACGACCATATCTTCCCGGCCGAGGCGGCGAGTGTAAACGCTGAGATGGTTTATTCCTGCTCACAACTCGCCGCCGCCGAGATGATTCTCTCCGGCACCACCACCGTGGCCGACGGTTATTTTCTGGAAGAGACAGCGGCCAGGGCCTTCTGCTCCGCCGGCCTGCGGGCGGTGGCTGCCCAGGGCATTATCGATTTTCCTGCTCCCGGTGTACCTGACCCCTCTCTGAATATTGAGGCCGCCCGCCGCTATCTCGACAATCTACCCGTGGATGACCTGCTGATCCCGGCCCTCTTCTGCCACTCGCCATATACCTGTTCCCCGGCCACTCTCCAGTCTGCCGGGAAGCTGGCGGCGGAATATGACTGCCGCCTGTTCATCCATGCCTCCGAAACCAGAGACGAGGTGCTTGAGCATCAGAAGCTCCATGGCCTGCGCCCGGTTGAACACCTGAATAAACTTGGTTTTCTCTCTGAGAACACGGTCTGTGTCCATTGTGTCTGGCCCAGCAGTGAGGAAATCACCATGCTGGCCGACAGCGGCTGCGGCGTAATTACCTGCCCGGAGAGCAATATGAAGCTCGGCGCGGGCATCGCCCCCATCCCCGCCCTGCTGGCCGCCGGGGTCAAAACAGGCCTCGGCACCGATGGTTGCGCCAGCAATAATGACCTCAATATGTGGGGTGAGATGGATTCCCTGGCCAAAGTTCACAAGGCCATAAGCATTGATCCCACTGTTCTGCCCGCCCCTGTTGTCCTTGATATGGCCACCAGGGGCGGAGCCGCCGCCCTTGGCCTTAACTTAGGCAGCCTGCAGCCCGGCATGGCGGCGGACATAATAATCATCGACCTCCACCAGCCGCACCTCACCCCGTTTTACGGCCCTGACCTCCTGGTTTACGCACTCAATGGGGCCGAGGTCAGGAGCAGTATCATCGGCGGCAAGCTGGTCATGGAGGATCGTGAATTATTGAATATAGATATTGAGGCAGCCATGGCGGCCGTTAACCGGCTTGCCGCACTACATAATCAGCCGCTGGGCAAAAGAGATAATGGGGGAAATTATTTTAGGCAAAATACCGGTATAAAAAAGCACTAATATAATGATAAAGCCATAAGGCTCTACGCGGGCATAGGAAACCGCTGCTTTCTCAGGCAGCAGCCCCATGAGGATTTTACTGCCGTCTAAGGGCGGCAGGGGCAGGAGATTAAAGACCGCCAGCAGCAGATTAATCCAGATACTGGCGCCAAGCATCTTTATTAAGGGGCTGATAATAAAAAAGGGCCAGAGTGATGAGGTGGCAAAAAGCAGTTTCACCATGAAGACACTGATAACGGCCAGAATAAAATTGATCCCCGGCCCGGCCAGGGAAACCCAAATCATATCCCGGCGCGGATCTTTGAAATAACGAGGATCAACCGGCACCGGTTTGGCCCAGCCTATTTTAATCAGGATGAAGCAGATAACCCCGATTGGATCCAGATGCTTCAGAGGGTTAAGGGTTAAACGCCCCATACGGGAAGCGGTTGGATCGCCGAAAAGCCTGGCGACATAGCCATGGGCATACTCGTGGAGAGTAAGAGAGAAGAGTAAAGGCGGGGCCAGGATTATTATTTCTTGAATAATGGACATCATGGGGCTGTTTGCTGATCCTGGAGAAATTTTTCTTCCTCGGCCCTGTTTTTCACCAGGCCGTCTAAACGGGCATTAAGCAACACGGTGAGGAGGAGACCTATTTCAGGCCCCGGCCCGTATCCCATTTCTAAAAGATCGTGGCCGTTCAAGGAGGTTTTAACATCCCGGAGACGGGTAACATAGAGCGAGACGGCCTGCTCCGTACCCTTATCACCGGTCATGCCCATTAAATATAACAGGGCTTCACCGCTTAGTCCATAGAGAA
>CAZSOB010000255.1:0-2737 GCA_964608155.1 uncultured Desulfobulbia bacterium | reverse complement strand
TGCCCTTAATTCACCAGAAATCCTTTTACACCAAACGGGGATATCTTTTCGCGCCTCTCTGTCTGCTGATCTTGAGTCTTATGATTTTGTATGGTATTTATAGAAAGGTTCGACCCGCAGAGAAAAAAACGGCAACAACTCGAACGCCAGGGCGTATTACCTACGCCCTGGCGGCGCTACACCCAAAAACAAAGAATCAAGCCCCGGGACCGCACAGCCCCCACGGCCTGAACTTAAACAATTTAAGAGGGCACAATCATGTCGGCGGAATTACAACAACAATTAAATGAACTGAAGAAGAAATTACTCTCCCTGCGGAGTCATCTTTGAATTAGATAAGAAAAAGGAAGACCTGATTATTCTTGAAAAGCAGACCCTGTCCCCCAAATTCTGGGAAAATGCCCAACAGGCGGCGGCTATCCAGAAGAAGATGGGCATAATCCAGGAAATCGTCAAGGGCTGGGAAAACACCTGGTCGGACTTTGAGGAGGCCCAGCTTCTTCTCGATATGGCCCACGAGGAACACGATCAGGAGAGCGAGGATGAGGCCGCCGCCATGATCAAACGCCTGACGCACTCCATCGCCGCCCAGGAGTTGGAGTGCATGTTTGACGGTGAGCATGATGCCAATAACGCCATGCTCACCATTCATGCCGGAGCCGGCGGCACCGAGGCCCAGGACTGGACGGATATTCTCCTGCGCATGTATCTGCGCTGGGCGGAACGTAAAAACTTCGAGGTCAAGACCCTGGATATGTTACCCGGAGATGAGGCCGGAGTAAAGAGCGTTACCCTGCTGGTCAGGGGGCATAACGCTTACGGATATTTACGCTCCGAAAAGGGTATTCACCGCCTGGTACGCATATCGCCCTTTGACGCCAACAAACGGCGACACACCTCCTTTGCCTCAGTATTCGTTTTTCCAGAGTTAAATGACGATATCGACATTGAGATAAACGACAAGGATATCCGCATCGATACCTTCCGGGCCAGCGGCGCCGGCGGCCAGCACGTCAACAAGACCAGCTCCGCCATCCGCATCACCCACTTCCCCTCCGGCATTGTAGTACAATGCCAAAATGAGCGTTCCCAGCACCGCAACAAGGATACGGCCATGAAGATGCTCAAGGCCCAACTCTACGAATACGAAAAGAATATCCAGAACGAGGAGCATCAGGAATTAGCCGGTGACAAAAAGGAGATTGCCTGGGGCAGCCAGATTCGTTCCTATATAATGCAGCCTTACCGCCTTATTAAAGATCACCGCACCAATTACGAGATCGGCAATGTGGACAGCGTCATGGACGGCAATCTTGATCCCTTCATCAAGGCCTATCTCCTCTGGCGGCCGTAAGACCCCCTATGAATACTGAGCCGGAGGCGGTACAATCCCCACGGCGCTGCGCCAAATGCGGGGCCTGCACTGCCGTCTGTCCGGTTTATCAGGTCAGCGGCCGGGAATCACTCACCGCGAGAGGCCGTCTCCACCTCCTCGGCAAGCTGACCCGGCCCCTCTCCTCACAGGCCTGTCGGGAGATCTTCTCAAAATGCCTGCTCTGCGGGGCCTGCGTCCAGGTCTGCCCCCGGGGGATTAACATTATTGATCTCTTTCTGACCGCCCGCGGGGAGGCCGGGGAGATTAATATAACCACCGCCATAAAAAAAGCCTTAACCTACAAGGTGTTAGATAACGATATGCTGATGCGGATAACCGGCCGCGGCTTCCGCTTCCTTGATAACACCCTGCCGGCAGCAAGCGGCCTGCGATCCCGTCTGGGATTAAAGGCGAAGCCCGCCTCAGGCGGGGAACATGGCAATTTCATCAACAGCCAGCCGCCCGCCGCCTCTGAACCGCGGCTGCTCTATTTCACCGGCTGCCTGGCCAATCACCTGCAGCCAGCCATTGCCCGCGCCTCCCAGGAACTGGTAGAGAGAATAACCGGGTACAAACTTTACGCCCCGCCAGGCCAAACCTGCTGCGGAATGGCCGCCTTTAACGCTGCCGACCACCAACAGGCCATAGACCTCTGCAAGGCCAATATAACCATTTTTGAGCAGCCGCCGTATGGTGAGCAAAAAATATTCACCTCCTGTGCCTCCTGTTTCGCCCATTTAAAAAGCTACCCCCGCCTCCTGGCCCATGACCGGCAATGGGCCGCCAGAGCCGCGGCCTTTGCCCGCCGGGTTGATGAGTTTTCCCTCTTCCTCAGCAGCAGAATCACCTCTGCCCCCCAGAATAAAACTAAGGGCAAAAGCCAGAAAATCGTCTATCATGACCCCTGCCACCTGCGTTTCATGGCTCAGGAAGATCAAAACGACTTTGGCGGAGCGGCCCGGCGGCTCATCGCCCTGGCCCCAGGGCTGGAGCTTATCGAACTTCCCCACGGCTCCCAATGCTGCGGCCAGGGCGGCCTCTTTAGATTAAGCCATCCCGAGCTCTCCCGCCGTATTGGCCATAATCTGTGGCAGGACTTTGCGGCCGTTAACGCCCCCCTCGCCGCCACCACCTGTACCGGCTGCCTGCTTCAGTGGCGGCAGGGCCTGAACGAGGCCAAAATTAAGGCCCGGATACCCCATCTCGCGGAGGTGCTGCTGAATAGTTACTAACCAAGGATGTCAGAGACAACCAGCATCGTACCCATAAGAAGCTTGACAAAGACAAAACAAAGTTTTTTTTATACAAAACATCTTATTAACCCGCAACCAAGAGGAACGCTAATGCGTAAATTTTTCTTTG
>CAZSOB010000254.1:0-2742 GCA_964608155.1 uncultured Desulfobulbia bacterium | reverse complement strand
AGAGGTATGCGAGAAGGCAAAAATGGGCAAAGATGAGGTGCTGCTGAATAGTTACAAAAATCGTATAATTTGTCAGAGGAGTAAAATGTTGCAGGGCACTAATGACGCTATAATTGTTAAGGGTATTGACGAGAATGGCCGGCGGATAAGTTCGAAGGTCTTTGAGGAGCTGGTGCAGGCCGCTTTCAAAAAGTCGTCAAATCTGATCTTGGAGACCTACGGTCAGCATAATGTCGGCGGCCGTCTGCTTAATGCCGCAGGCCCCATCGACATCAAGGTCTCAGGGCCGGTGGGTCAGCGCCTGGGCTGTATGGGGCGCCCCGGTACTACCATCTATTGTGACGGGCCGGCCTCGGACGATGTGGGCTATCTCAATATTGGGGCCGATATTATTATCAATGGTCATGCCACCAACGGGGTCTGTAACGCCATGGCCGAGGGCCGGGTGATGCTTAACGGCTCCATCGGTTCCCGCGGTCTGACTATGACCAAGTGGAATCCGGAGTATGAGCGGCCTGAACTATGGGTACTTGGCTCCGTGGGGGATACCTTTGCCGAGTTTAACTGCGGCGGTGTTGCCGTGGTCTGCGGGGTGGAACCTAAGTCAAAGAATATTCTTGGTTATCGGCCCTGTGTCGGCATGGTCGGCGGTATGGTATATTACCGTGGTGAGACAGATGACTCTTATTCCCGCACCAATGTCAGAGAGGCGGCCCCGGATGATGAGCAATGGCAGTGGCTCACGGCTAAATTGCCCGGCTATCTCAAGGCCGTCGGCCGTGAGGAGCTTTTGGAGCAATTATCGGTGCGTGAGGAGTGGCGGCTGCTGATCTCCATCAGCCCTCAGGAACGAGCCTTGATGTTTTCCGGCCCCATGCCTATGCAGGAGTTTCATGTCAAGGTCTGGGATAAAGGCTTTGGCGGCGATCCTCTGCGTGATCTGGCCCCAGGTCTTGACCGCTCGCCTATTGGTCTTATTGAGACCGGGGAACTGCGGCGGCGGATACCCTATTGGGCCAATAAGGAGTCGGCGGCACCCTGCGCCTATTACTGCCCGGTTCATATCCCCACCATTGACCGGCTGCGTCTCCTGCGGGAGGGCAAGGGTGAAGAGGCCTATAAATTAATCATGGAGTATACCCCCTTTCCGGCCTCGGTCTGCGGGGCCATCTGTCCTAATCTCTGCATGGAGAACTGTTCCCGGCAGACGGTGGATAAGCCCATTGATGTGGCCCTTCTCGGCCGGGCTCTGCTCGGTGCCCCGGCCCCGGCAGAGAAGCCGTCGGTCGGTAAGCGGGTGGCCATTATCGGCGGCGGCCCGGCCGGAATTAACACCGCCTATCAATTGGCCAGGGCCGGGGTGGAGGCCCATATCTTTGAGAAGGATGAACAATTAGGCGGTAAGCTGGCTCAGGTTATTCCCTGGGAACGGCTGCCCATGGCCACCTGGCAGAAGGAGATCGACCGTTTTCAAAGCATGAAGAATGTCGAGGTGCATTTTGGCACGGATATGGATAAAGCCAAATTTGCCGCCCTCCATGAGGAATATGATTATGTGGTGGTGGCGGTGGGTACCCACGAGCCGCGCCGTATTCCCTTCCCCGGTCATGAGCGGGTGATCCCGGCTCTGGATTTCCTGAAGGCTGGTAAGAGTGCCAACCCTGTTAAGCCGGGCCGTCTGGTCGTCATTATCGGAGCCGGTAATGTCGGCTGTGATGTGGCCTGTGAGGCCTATCGGCTCGGGGCGGAACAGGTGACCCTGGTGGATATTCAGCAGCCCCTGGCCTTTGGCAAGGAAAAGGAGACGGCTGAGGCCCTGGGCGCTACCTTTAAATGGCCGGTGATGACCAGCGAGGTTACTGAGGAGGGTCTGATTGATAAGGAAGGCAATTTGATTCCGGCCCAGACGGTTATTATCTCCATTGGTGATGTACCGCGTCTTGGTTTTCTGCCGGATAGTATCGAGTGTCTTAAGGTCGGCGGCGCCAGCTGGGTGAAGTGCGATAAGGCGGGCCGAACCTCTGATCCCAAGGTCTTTGCCGTGGGTGATGTGGAGCGGCCGGGACTGGCCACCAGTGCCCTGGGGGCCGGTAAAACGGCTGCTGAGGCCATTGCCGCTGAACTGGAGGGCCGGGAATGGCGGCCATTCTCCAGGGAGGTGGTTGCCATCAGCAATCTCACCATGGAGCATTATGCCCCGGAGACATCCTGCGGTACTGACCAGGAGGGTGAGGCCGAGCGCTGTCTGAGCTGTGGTTCATGCCGGGATTGTCATCTCTGCGAGACCATATGCCCCACCGGCGCTATCAGCCGCCATGAGCTGCCGGAGGCCGACAGTTATGAATATATTTCGGATGCCGCCAAGTGCATTGCCTGCGGTTTCTGTGCCGATACCTGCCCCTGCGGGGTCTGGCAGATGCGGACTAACTAAAGAGAGCTTGTTAATTGCCGGGGGTGTGCGGGCGTGCCGTATGCCCCCTTTTTTGTCTAATGCTCCAATTATGGCGCCTTATTAAGAAAAATTAAAAAAATCAGGAGAAAAAATGGCGGAAGAAAATGATTTACAGGTAACCATCAAGACCAATAAGGGAGATATAAATATACGTATTTTTGCTGATAAAACGCCTTTGACGGCAGCCAATTTTATAAATCTGATTCAACGTAACTATTATGACGGTCTGGCATTCCACCGGGTAATTGCCGATTTTATGGTGCAGGGCGGTTGTCCGCACGGTACTGGTA
>CAZSOB010000253.1:0-2753 GCA_964608155.1 uncultured Desulfobulbia bacterium | reverse complement strand
AAAATAAAGCGGCGGGCCGCCGCTGAGATGGCTCAGGGTTTCAAAATTCCCCTGTCCCTTGCTGATAATCAGATCGGCCTCTGCCATGGCCTCTTTAAACTCCTCGCCGCAGAGATTAATCGGGGTGCCGGGGCAGTCCGTGCCGTTGGAGATTACCCTGCATATTTTATCTAAGCCGCATAACCTGGCATCGGCGGGCAGGGCGTCATTGATAATTGGTTTTTCCTTCAGAGCCAGGGTAACCTTTCCGGGCAGCAACTCAATCAAAAGGCCGTCAAAGACAAGTTCCCCACAATTATCTCCGAGATAGAGAATATTCTTTGCTTTCTTTAAATCCTCTTTTAACAGTGCGTAATCATTGATTGCCGGTGTTTTGCGCAGGCAGTCATTGATGGTCTGATCCAGGTCAAAATTTCGGGGGGCGCCGTGGTCGATGATATTACCGGCAATGGCGAAGAGAATGGCGGTGAAGAGCGGATCATGGGCGGTGCTTATTGATTTTTGAACCCTGTCCCTTAAACGCAGGGCGTGTTCATTGCCTGTTTTCTTCAGCTGGGCGTAGGGATCCGGGTTGTTAGAGAGTTTGGCGATGAGGCGGTATAGCCTTATGGAATTCTCCGGCGGTGAAAGGGCGGGGTCGAGACGAGGCAGGAGGGCGGCTGTTTCGGTTAGAATCCGGCGTTGTAGTTTCTCCGAATCTGTCGCCAGCCGGGCGGTATTTAAGGCCTGACGGTAGAGACAGACCAGACAGTCCAACTCTGTCCGCATGGGCTTCATAGCAGGTAATCTGTTTTGACGTTGTGGAGGGAGGCGAAGATATTAGCCCGGTATAATGGATCGCGCTGGTAGAGGGATTTAAGCAGATTGCGTACCTCATCCCGTTTGTTGTGATCGGCCCTGGGGCAGGGGTTTTTCACCGGCGTTATTCCGGCCAGCCGAGCCAGTGTCCAGACCTCATCCTTACTAAGATAGGCCAGGGGGCGGATAAGGGTGAGGCGGCCATTGAACAGTTCCTGGCCGGGACGCATGGTGCTTATATTGCCGCTGTACAGCATGTTGATGAACAGGGTTTCAATGATATCGTCCATATGATGGCCCAGAGCTAAACCCTGACAATTATACTCGCGGGCCAGTTCAAAGAGCCGGCCGCGCCGCCGTCGGGCGCAGCGGTAACAGGTTACGTCGTTATCCTGGTTGTTGATCCCGAAGTCGGAATGCTCCACCAAAAGGGGGATGTTCAGTTTGTCCATTTCGGCGCTGACGGCTTTATAGTCCTCCCGGCCGCCAAAACCCATGTCAATATGAACCGCCTTGATCTCGTAATTGATGGGGGCCTTGTGACGCCAGTTGTCTAAAATCCAGGATAGAACCAGGCTGTCAACTCCGCCGGAGACGGCGAGTAACACCCGGTCTCCATGGGCCAGCATGCTGTAGTCATGCATGGCCCGGCCGATTTTGCGGTTTATGGAGCGGGGAAGAGAGGGCACGAAAAAGTCTATTGGCCGGCTGCGGAGTTGTTATCAGCCTTAAGGAATTTACATTGCTTTAAGGTAGATGGCAGGATGTCGCTCATGAGTCTGGCGGCAGATACCCATTTACCGCCCCGTTTCAGGAATTTTTTTAAGGAGAGGATATTTTCGGTGAGGGACTCCTGGGTGTGGTCTATTTGGTCGCCGCAGAGGGTGTTTCCGGTGGCGGTGCTTATCAAACGGTATGAAAATGCCACCGAGGACGGGTGGCCGACGGAGTAATCTCCGCCATCTTTTTCACGATAGCGGCTGATCTCCCAGGTCATTAGGGCATCAGTATGCAGACGGCGGCCCAGTTTCCGGATCTCCTCTCTGGTCTCGTAGCCTTGGATATAGGTAGCGGCCTGGGCCGGGGAAAGAAAATGTACCCGGTCATTGTTCTTGAAATAAGCATGGAGCTGGTGGCTGAGCTCAATTTGACCGGCGGTCAGCTCCTGACGCGTTTTTTTGTCTTGATTGTCATTGGCGGCAATGGAAACCGGCAGTATGGTAATTGTCCGCACCTCTGGTTCAGGGGCCTGGAGGGGTTGCGGAGCGGAGTGCGGAGCGCAGGCCGTCATGAGAAACATGGTGATGAAAATTGTCAGTTTTTTCATTTTACCCCTCCCTTAAATTGAACCCTTGGATGACAGAACCGTTCCTGTCAGACGAGGGTCGATGGTGGTGGCAATATCAAGGGCCTTGCCCAGGCCCTTGAAAATGGCTTCGATGATGTGATGAGCGTTTTCACCCCGGATCATATCCACATGCATGGTGATTCCGGCGTGCATAACAAGGGCTCTCAGAAATTCTTTGATCAGGCTGGTGTCAAAATTGCCGGTCTTGGCTTCTTGGAGTTTCACCTCATAATGGATAAAAGGCCGATTTGAGATGTCAAGGCAGACTTTTACCAGGGTCTCATCCATGGGGATGGCGGTTTCGCCATATCTTTTAATTCCTGCTCCGCCCTGCAGAGCCTTTTGCAGAGCCTGGCCCAGGCAGATCCCCAAATCTTCCACCGTATGGTGGTCGTCAATCTCTGTATCGCCATCGGCTTTTATAGCGAGATCAAAAAAACCATGCACCGTCAGCAGGGTAAGCATGTGATCCATAAAGGGGACACCTGTCTTGATATCGGCTCTGCCGCTGCCGTCTATGAGCAATTTTAAGTCTATATCAGTTTCCTTGGTCTGGCGGTGAACAGCGCTTTGGCGCGGGCTTGATGGCGGCATTTGTTGGTTCCTC
>CAZSOB010000252.1:0-2762 GCA_964608155.1 uncultured Desulfobulbia bacterium | reverse complement strand
ATAAGGGTAAGGGCTGCCCAACCTGCTCCGACACCGGGTTTATCGGCCGGATCGGGGTCTATGAATTCCTACCCATCAGCGAAAACATGGGCAAGGGCATATCCCGGGGCAATGACCTCATCGACCTCCAGAAAATCGCCGAGGCAGAGGGCTTTCAGACCATGTTCAAGGACGGTCTGGAAAAGGTCAGGGCGGGAATCACCACCTTCGCCGAGGTTATGCGGGTAACGAGGAGTGCCATGCATGAGTCTGTTTAACTACACCGCCTTAGACAGCGCCAACAAACTCAGCAAAGGGGTTATTGATGAACTCGACAAACAAAGCGCCGTCCGCAGCCTGTTGGACAAGGGGTTGCGTCCCCTGGAAATAAAGCTCCATCACGAGAGTAAATCATTCCATTTCTCCATGGCAGCCTTTCGGAAGGACAAACTCACCAAGGCCGATATTGATTTTTTTACCACCCAGATAGCCCTGCTCTTAAAGGCCGGTCTCTCCCTTGATGCCGCCCTGCGTACCATGCGGCAAAACAGCCAGAAACCAGCCTTTAAAAAATTTACCACCGAGATTGAACGCAAGCTGAAAGAGGGTAAATCATTTTCCGAGGCCCTGGCCGACTACCCGATGTTTTCCTCCATGTATGTCAGCATTGCCCGGGCCGGTGAGGAAGGCGGCATCCTGCCCAGTATGCTGGCCCGTATTGCCGACTACCAGAAGACCTTTCAGGAGCTGGGCCAGTATGTCGTATCGGCCTCCATATACCCCCTCATCCTGCTCATGGTGGGGGTAGTCGCCATCGGTATCCTGGTAACCACTATCCTGCCCCGCTTTCAGGTTCTCTTTCAGGGCATGGGTCATAAACTGCCCTTAAACGTCAAGATTATGATGGATGCCTCCGCCTTTCTCTCGAACCATATTTTTCTGGCCCTCCTCGCGCTCAGCATCCCCATTATCGGGCTGGTGTATTTTATCAAGAGTCCGCAGGGCCGGAGAATCTGGGATGAAAAGTCAATCACCCTGCCTCTTGTTTCCAGCTTTATCCGGGATCTGGAGACCACCCGTATCTTCCGCACCCTGGAGGTGCTGGTCAAAAACGGTGTCCATCTCGCCGTCGCCCTGAAGATATGCAGCGGGGTTGCCGGCAATATTGAATATCAAAGATTACTGCAAAAGGCCACCCGTGCCTTGAAGGAGGGGCAGCGCATTGCCCCTAAGCTGCAAGGGGGGCTCTTCCCAGACCTCGCAGTGGATCTCCTCGCCATTGGTGAGGAATCCGGCAGCGTCGGCGAAGTATGCGGCGAGATTGCCGAGCATTACGAGCAGGAACTGCGCCTGCGCATCAAACGCCTGATCGCCATGATCGAACCGGCCTTTATCCTGATGATCGCCCTGGTGGCGGGTTATGTGGTCATCTCCATGCTGACGGTTATTCTCAGTATTAATGATATTGCCGGTTAAAAAAAAAGGTGCCGGGTTCAGGGGCTTCTCGCTCCTGGAACTCCTTGTGGTCATGATAATCATGGGCATTCTGGCTGGAGTGGCCGGCCCCTCGGTGGGGCGCTTCATGGATTCCCTGGCCTTTAAAAAACAGAGCGGCCGGATAATGGCGGCAGTCCGCTACGCCCGCCTCAAGGCGGTGACCAATGGCAGGCCCGTTATTATGACCCTGGATTCGGGCAATAATAACCTGCACCTTGATGAGGGGGCCGTAAAAGAGGAGCGCAATCTAAGACTTGCGGCCGACGATACCATAAGCCTTAATCCGGAAATCATAAAATTCTCCCCGGACGGCCATGCCACACCCGCCGTTATATCATTCAGCAGGGGTGAGCGCAGCGGGAAGATTATTATCGATTCCCTTTCCGGGCTGCCTGTTTTGGATGTGGACAATGGGGATTAAAAAACAAGGTTTCACCCTCTTTGAGCTTATCGTTGCCATTCTGGTGCTGGCCATGGTTTCGGTCATGCTCTATTCAGTACTGAACGTGGGGATTAAGTTCTCCGCCCAAGGCAACCGCCGGCTGCTGGCCATGGAACGGGAATACGGCCTTCTGAATCTGCTCAAGAGCCAGATCAGCAGTGCCGTCTATGACTATAATACCAAGAAGTTACTCATCTCCAGCGATGACGGTATCTTCCGTCTTGTCACCCGCAATCCCTATATCTTTGAGAATGCCGGGATTGTGCTGGCCATATATCGTTATAACAGCAGTGAACAGGCCATATATTATACCGAAAAACGTGATTATTATAATGTGGATTACCCCTATGATAAATACGTGCCGGATTTTGATGAGATGACCATTTTAGCTCGTAACGTGGGTTCATTCGCGATAACCTATGACCAGGATACCGGCCCCGAGGTTGATATTACCTATGAGGGGCAGGATTACAGTGTAGTGCCCAAATGCGCCGATGCCAAGGCGTTGAGCAAATTACAGGACAATGCAGAATAAAGGCTTTACCCTCATAGAAATTCTGGTGGCGGTGGTAATTATGGGGCTGGCCTATGTGGCCATTCTCCAGAGTTTCTCCCTCTCAAGCCGCAATATCGCCCGCTTAGACAAGGAGCGCACCTCTCTCTTAGTTAATTCTCTGAACTTTGAACGGCAGTTGTTGATTCCTGAGCAATTGAACAATGGAACGGCAGACTCCGGCGCTGACGTAATGGCCAATGGCGCCTTCTATCAATTATCTCTGGCTGCCAGTGAAAATAATGTTTTTATGACCCTGAAGCTGGACAAAAAGTAATAATGTCTGCTAAT
>CAZSOB010000251.1:0-2765 GCA_964608155.1 uncultured Desulfobulbia bacterium | reverse complement strand
TGGGCAAGCGGGCCGTGGTCATCTATCTGGCATCCATATCGGTGGTCAGCGTTCTCTGCGGCCTGGCGGTGAATAAGATATATGCCTATTTACATATTGACGTTATGGCAGTAGCGGGCCGGGCTGCCGAGGTTATCCCCCCCTGGCTGCAGCTGACTGGTGCCGTTATCCTGTTTGGTTTGTCGGTGAAGCCTCTGTGGCAGGTGGTGCGGCGGCTGATTGCTAAGTGGTCAGGGCAGAAGGTTCAATCCTGTGGCTGCGGCAGCAGCTGTCAGACCCTGCCCATGGCTGGCAGTGGTGATGAATGCGGCTGTCATACGGGGCATAAATGATTAACGCGGGTGTTTAACCGGAGACTACCGGTTCTGACCAGTCATTAGCCATAAACTGGTTGTGATCGGGTTTGGGCGGTTTAAGCTCGGTTAGACGTGATTTGAGCCAGACTAACACCTTGTCGAATTCCCGGCCTAATTCATTCAGGGCCCTGCCCCGGTGGCTGACCTCGTTTTTCTCTGCCGCTGAGCATTGGGCAAAGGTGCGGTTCAGAGGGGGGTAGAAAAAGACAGGGTCATAGCCAAAGCCGCCCTCGCCTTTGATCTCCAAACTGATCTCACCCTCACATCTTCCCTCATAGGTCAGGGCCGGGCCGCTGGGTACGGCGATGGAGATTACGCATTCAAAGGCGGCCTGCCGCTCCTCAACTCCCCCCATTTCCCGTAATAATCTGGCGATATTGTCGGCATCGCTGGCCTTCTCGCCGGCGTAACGGGCCGAGTGAACCCCCGGTCTCCCGTTCAGGGCCTTGACCATCAGGCCGGAATCATCGGCAATGGCCGGCAGACCCAGGGCCTTGGCGGTGAGCAGGGCCTTCTGGTAGGCGTTGTCGTCAAAGGTGTCGCCGTCTTCATCGGCCTCGGGGATGGGGCCGAAGTCGCTTAACGATTTCAGGTCAATATCGTAAGGTTTCAGTATCTGTTGAAATTCTCTTACTTTTCCCTGGTTGCGGGTGGCAAGGACAATCATGATCTCTGATGTTGACATTGTCTTTATCCTGTTTTTTGTGTTTTTTGATGATTAGCGGTATTCCACAATATAATGTATCTATATCCCTTTGACAATACTACATATTGCATATTGGAGCAGAAAAAGTTTGCCATTTCCCGGTCAGAGAAGTATTATTACCAAAAAGGAGGTGCGCTATGTTCTGGGATTTTTTTCTCTTCGTCATTATCGGGCCCCTGATTGCTTTTTTTATTTATTATCTTACCGAGGATCGGAAACGTGCCGATAAATATCGGGCCGAGAGGGATCGCTGTCATCTGATCTTTTAAAAACTGGCGTTTTCTGCCGGTTTTTACCTCACAGCCCCCTTTAACAAGGCGTATTCGGTTCGTTCCGCAGCCGCAAATCACCGGAAATAACCTGGTGGATGAGGCCAGCGGTATCTTTTATTCTTAGTACGCCATTCTCGTCCGGCCCCATGGATATGCCGCAGACCGGCATGCCGTTTGGTTTGAGCCAGGTGAGCTGTTTCCCGGTGCTGGCATCCCAACGCCGCCAATCCCTTAATATTGCGGCAAAATTACCCTTCTCTAAGCGCTCTATTTCCCGTTCCACTGCTTTGGTGACGGCGGTGAGAATCACGCCGCGGTCATAAAAACGGTTTGCCGCTGCCCGCATGGAGACCCCTTGCCGGGCTATCTCGGCTGGAAATTCATCCGGCCTGGTATTAACATTTAAGCCGATGCCGATAATTACCGCCCGTCCTTTTTCTGATTCCGCGCCGCACTCGGTGAGGATACCCGCCATTTTTTTCCCCTGCCACAGAATGTCGTTGGGCCATTTGAGGCTGGTCTCCAGGGCGGAGACGGTTGAAATCGCCGTCCGCAGGGCGAGACCAGCCGTCAGGGTAATTTTAGCGAGATCACTCAGGCTCAGCCGGGGGCGGGTGATGATGGATAAATAGAGGCCCAGGCCCGGCGGCGACTGCCATTTACGTCCCAGACGACCACGGCCCTCACTTTGGCTGTCGGCCGCGACAACCGTCCCCGATGGTGCCCCTTCAGCGGCCAGATTAAGCGCTGTGGTGTTGGTGGAGCCTAAGTGTCTGTAAATCAGGATCTGGCGGCCGTCTGCCCCGCCTTCTTTCCGGAGCTGCTCCCATATTGGTTCTGTCGGCCCGCTTTCTGACAATCTGCTCAAAAGTTTATCCTCCTGCCATCCCCCCGGCCGCTTGACTTTTTAAGTGCTTTACGATAAATTAACTTATTTTTTCTCTGCCCGTCGGCGTGGACAGGCGGGATGTCTGTAAAGGGAGACAAATATGCACATTAAGGCCTTAAAGGGATTTAAAGATATATTACCCCGGGAGGCGGCCCTCTGGCAACATATTGAAGGCCGGGCCCGGGATATTTTTCAGCGTTTCGGTTATCGCGAGATCAAGGTTCCTATTCTGGAAAAAACCGGACTCTTTGCCCGTTCCATAGGAGAGACCACCGATATTGTCGAAAAGGAAATGTACACCTTCGCGGATCGCAATGGTGAATCACTTACCATGCGGCCGGAGGGTACGGCATCGGTACTGCGTTCCTTTATCGAGCACAATCTGCACAGTGAGCGGCCGTTGCAGAAACTCTACACCATGGGCCCCATGTTTCGTCATGAGCGGCCCCAGAAAGGTCGTCTGCGCCAGTTTCATCAGATGAGCGTTGAGGCCCTGGGTGTTGACAGCCCGGAACTGGATGCCGAGATTATGGCCATGGCCT
>CAZSOB010000250.1:0-2783 GCA_964608155.1 uncultured Desulfobulbia bacterium | reverse complement strand
TTGATCATTAGACAATCAGCGTTGTCGGACAAATATGGGCATGAGGATGGTTTGTTGCCGGGCATATTCTTGGATGTATTTTTTGCTTTTATGCATCAAGCTGAATAGTTACGCTTTTATTAAAAAAAGTAAATATTACAGAAGTAACTCTTCAACCAAGGCGGATAGACTGCCTGGAACTGTGAGTTGTAGTTGTTCTGTTACGTTACTCGAAGCGAGTAAAATGCTGGCCTGTGAAGCTCGGAAGGCACATTCTCTGGTCAAGTTTTTTGTTTTAGTGATTTGGGAGAAAGATCATGCTTTTTTAGTTTGTCGTAGAGGGCGGTTTTGCCCACGGCAAGTTGTTTGGCGGTCTCCGTGACGTTGCCCCTGTTTTGGCGCAGGATATGGATGAGCAGGTCTCTTTCTAAAGCTGCCATAACGTCTTTTAGTGATTTATTGGAGCTGCTGGCGATGTAATCCGCCAGGCTGCTCTTGGCGTTTGCCGTATCCGTGATACTTTCAAAGGCAATATCGTCTTCGGTTATCATGTTACTCTTGGACATCAATACTGTGCGTTGAATAACATTGTCCAGTTCCCGGACATTCCCGGGCCAGTTGTGCTGAAGAAGGAGGTCAATAATCCGGTGGGGAAGAAAATCTATTTGTTTGTTGAATACCTGACGATATTTTTTGACAAAATGGGTGGTTAATTCCATAATATCTTCCTTCCGGTCCCGGAGAGGCGGCAAAGAGATGCGGATAATGTTAAGGCGGTAATAGAGATCAAGACGAAAGGCCCCTTCCTCCACGGCCTTGGCGAGATCAACATTGGTGGCGGCGATAATGCGGACATCGACCTTGATGGGGGTATTCCCGCCCACCCGGATAAGTTCGCCGCTCTGTAATATTCTGAGGAGGGCGCTCTGCATGCGGGGGGAAATATCACCGATTTCATCAAGGAAGATGGTACCGCCGCCGGCGATTTCAAATTTACCCTTGGTACGCATGGCGGCTCCGGTAAAGGCCCCCTTTTCATAACCGAAGAGGTCGCTTTCCAGGAGGTTCTCATTAATAGCGCTGCAATTTACCTTCAAAAATATTTTGTCCCGCCGCTGACTGTTGCGGCGCACGAGGTCGGCCACCAGCTCTTTGCCTGTGCCGGATTCGCCGGTAATTAAGACAATCGCGTCGGTATTTGCTACCTGCTGGATTGTATCCAGCAGCTCCCGCATCTTGTGGCTGCTGCCGATGAGCCCGCCGTTATTCTGCTTGATCTCAACCTTTTGCTTTAAAAGATTGACCTCCCTGGCCAGTTTGTTGCGCAGGGCCTCGCTTTCCTTTAATTCATCAATTTTCAGGCGCAGGATATGATCAATATTTTCGTTGAAGGATTTAAGTTCATTTTCCTGGTGTTTGCGTTTTGAGATATCCCGCAGCAAAATCATGGTCAGATTGTCGCCATTATAGCCCGCGAAGGGTACGGTGGTGCATTCAACGTACATGTCCGCTATCTTTGCTTCAATTGTGTCTGGGCTGGGGGAGGGCATGGTCATCGGGCATTGACTCTGGCAGTTATTGCCGCAGAGGGCTTTGGCGCATGTCTGGCCGCGGACATTGCCAAAGGTTTTTTGGGCACTCTGGTTAAGGTATTCAATGACCTTGTCGTCGCGAATGCATAAAACCATAATTGGCATTATGTCGAGCAGCGAACGCCAGTTTTTGACCAGCCTCTTGACCTCGGCCCTGGATCGATGCAGTTCTTCGTTGTTATTTTTATCTTTGGTTGTCATTTATGCTTATAACCATGTAAGCGGTCAGCGGCCGATACTGCTGTAGATAAAACCAGCGGCCCGCATGGCCTTTGGTTCATAGACATTACGTAAATCAATAAAAACCGGTTGTTTCATGATCCTTTTAAGCCGCTCAAGATCTAAGGCCCGGTATTGATTCCACTCGGTGAGGAGTACCACGGCATCGGCATTTTCGCAGGCCTCATAGGCGGAATTGGTGTAATGAAAATCTGGCAGCAGGCGGGCCGCTTCCGGCATGGCCTGGGGATCGTGAACCTGAATCCGGCCGCCTCTCTCCTGCAGGGGGGGCAGGATGGTCATGGCCGGTGATTCCCGCAGGTCATCGGTCTCCGGCTTGAATGTTAATCCCAGGGCGGCAATGGTCTTGCCGGCCACCGAGCCGCCTAAGGCATCGATGATCTTTTTCACCATGCGGGCCTTTTGAGCGGCATTGACCTCTACACCGGCCTCCACGAGACGGGCGGCAACGCCATTTTCCTGGGCAATACGCAAAAGCGCTATGGTATCCTTGGGGAAGCATGAACCGCCGTATCCCGGCCCGGGATGAAGAAATTTACTGCCAATGCGGCCGTCCAACCCCACCGCCCGGGACAGATCAACCACGTCCGCCCCCACCTCTTCACAGATACCGGCAATTTCGTTGATAAAGGAAATTTTAATGGCCAGAAAGGCATTGGCGGCATATTTGATGAGTTCCGCTGTTTCCAGGTTGGTGGCCACAATGGGGGTTGAAATAAGGTACAAGGGGTTATAAACCTCGCGCATGACATCGGTTGCCCTGGTTGATTCGGTGCCGATTACCACTCGGTCGGGACGCATAAAATCATTGATAGCCGCTCCCTCCCGTAAAAATTCCGGGTTGGAGATGATATCAAAATCAGCCGTTGGATTTTCTTCCCGGATCACTCGTGCCACCTGCCGGGCGGTACCAACCGGTACCGTACTCTTATCAATTACTACCGTGTAATCGCGGAGATAATGAGCCAGCTC
>CAZSOB010000249.1:0-2807 GCA_964608155.1 uncultured Desulfobulbia bacterium | reverse complement strand
TTAAGGAGGCGGATGAGGCCCGTGCCAGACAGCAGCACACCATAATAGATATAGACTTAACCTCTCAGCTTCGTGAACGGCAGAAAATGGCCGCTATCCGCAAGGCGGCCGGTGATAAGCCCTATAGCCCTTATTCCCATAATGAAGAGTATGGTCAGGGCAAGAAAGACGGAAGACTGACTCCGGCCCAGGAAAAGAAGAATTTCATGAAGCGTTTAAAGGCTGATCCTGCAATCCAGGAATCCCTTGATATATTAAAAAGAGCTGAAAAAATATAATTTTGACTATAGCTGTTAATTATGCCCTTCGTAGAGCTTGAGGAAATCAAGAGGTATATTGCCAGTTTCAATCCGGCAGAGTTTAGTTCCGTCGCGGGCCTTGATGTCGCCTTCTCTACCCAAGACAGATTGGCCAGAGCTGCCAGGATAAAAAAACGCATCAAGATGAAGAGGCGGCTGGCCCGCTCTTTTAATGCCATCATCTTAAGTGCCGATGATACCTGTCAGGAAATGATCACCCAGGAACAAATTGATGAGCTGCTGGAAAAGTATAGCGATAGCGTTTAGTGGAGAAGCTCATAAGTCGAAGCTGATTTTCAGGTAAAAGAAGATTATGACAGATTTTATTGGCAATCTTGAACCAGTGTTACGTCAGTTAATTGATTTTTTTCTGATTATCCTCATCCTGGTGTTTGTCCTTAGGCCCCTGCTTAATTATTTGGCCGTTAATCGCAAGATTGAATACCAAAAACGTATTTTAAAAGAGTTAAAGGCAGAAAACGGCATTTTTGAAGATGAGTCCTCGGATATCGCCGCCAATAACGAGCAGAACCCAACTCCTCCCGCGGATAGGAAAGGTAAAGCAGCCTCTATGGTGAATGAATTCACTCCTGAACAGGCTGAAGCAATAGTTAAAAAGACGTTAAGAGACGGATAATCCGGCCATGAAAAAAACAATTAAACCAGAGGTCGTCGGCCGTGAAGGAGTGGTGCTGCTGGAGGCGGTTCGCCGCCTCAACCGCCGTAAGGCTGTCGCGCATCTGCTGAAACTGGTCAACAAGACCCATCCCGCTGATATTGCCTGGGTATTACGTTATCTTACTCCAGAAGAGCGCCATAATGTTTTTAATATTATCGCCCAAACTGATCAGGTCGGCGAAATATTAAGCGAACTTGATCAATCTATCATGCTGGAGCTGGTCGATGATCTGCCGCCTAAATTTATGGTCACCGTCCTCAAGAAAATGGCCTCCAATGACGCGGCTGACCTTCTTGAGGCCCTGCCCATTGAGGTGGCGGACAATATCCGCCAACTCATGGCCAAGGCTGACCGGGAAGAGGTGGATGATCTCCTGCAGTATAATCCGGAGAGTGCCGGCGGGCTGATGTCGCCCAATTTTATGGCATTACATGAGGATTTAAGTGTTGACGAGGCCATTCGGGCCATTCAGGAACGGAGTGAAGACCTGGAGATGGTCTTCTATCTCTACATCGTGCGCGAAAACAATCAGTTGACCGGTGTTTTATCCCTGCGGGAACTGCTTATGCATCCGCCCTACCGTCAGTTGAAAAATATAATGAACCCCAAGGTCATTGCCGTTACCCCGGAAACCGATCAGGAAGAAGTAGCCCATGTGGTCTCGCGTTATAATATCCTGGCCGTGCCGGTTATGAACCACGCCGGTAAACTGCTGGGGATTGTGACGGTGGATGACGTTATTGATGTTATCCGTAAGGAGGCCACCGAAGATTTCTTTCAGATGGCCGGTGCCGGTAAAGACGATGAAATTTTGATGAAATCCATCCGCTCTAATGCCGTTACCAGAGCGCCATGGCTTTGTGCCAGCTGGGTTGGCGGGGTAATATCCGCCACTATTATCGCCCTTTTCTCCGGTGAGTTGCAGAAATATGTCATCCTGGCCTCTTTTCTGCCCATTGTTAACGGGATGGGCGGTAATATTGCCAACCAGTCCAGCACCATTATTGTCCGCGGTATCGCCACTGGCCGGGTTAATTTACAGGAAATGTTCAAAATCGTCTTTAAAGAGATGAAAGTCGGCCTGTTGCTTGGCGGCTTTTACAGCCTGTTCCTGGCCTTAGTTGTCTTTCTTGCCATTCCCACACCGAACCATCTGTTTCTGGTCGCCAGTATCTCAGTAATTCTTGAAATGACCTTGGCGGCCACCATTGGCGCCTTTGTCCCCCTGGTAATGAAAAAAATGGGGTTTGATGCCGCAGTTGCCACCGGGCCTTTTGTGGCTACCACGATGGATATTATCGGGACAACCATCTTTTTTACTACTGCCATCCTTTTGTTACATTGAACACTTGGCCAGCGAGATAATTTTCAGAGGATTATGATTTGATCTGGTGGACAAAGGCCATGCGCTCCATTATCTCTTCAGAAGATAATGACCGTCTTGATCTCTTCAAGGTATTCCCTGCTTTCAGACGTTTTTTGGCCAGCAGGCACCACTACGCTCAGCTTCGTACCGCCGGTGACCTGATGTTTGTCCTGGTTCTAATCTCCGGCTTTTTCGGCCCTCCCGAGGCACAAAACAATATAGCTGTTTTTTTAACCTGGGGTATCCTCTGGCCGATTATAGTTCTCTCCTGGTTCTTTGTCGGCCGCATGTGGTGCGGCATATGTCCTTTCCCCGGCCTGGGACTTTTTTTACAGCGTAAGGGCTTCACCCGCTTGCGGCCGGTACCCGTTTTTTTAAAAAAATACGGTGTCTATCTCTCTGTTTTCCTGTTTGCCCTGATAATCTGGGTAGAGATTGTCGGCGGGCTCGATAATTCACCACA
>CAZSOB010000248.1:0-2808 GCA_964608155.1 uncultured Desulfobulbia bacterium | reverse complement strand
AAATTTTCCTGACCTGCGGGGCGCGCCTCTTTGGCTGGCCCGCCACCTGGGCCAAGGGCCGCCGGGCCCTGAATATTTTTTTAAGCCAGCAGGTACGGCTTCTTAGGGGCAGCTATGAGGTTGAGGAAGGCTCCGGCCTCTCGCGCCATAATCGCATTACTCCGAAAGCCATGCTGACCCTGCTCCGTTATTTCCGCCCCTACGCCGATTTACTGCCTATGCATAAGGACGGGCGAATAAAATCAGGCACCCTGACCGGGGTTTACAACTACGCCGGCTATCTCTTAACGGCCGGACAACCTGATCCCATTGTGATTATGCTCAATCAACCCCGGAATAACCGCGACGCCATTTTAAAGCGGCTCCAACGTCTCCATAAAAAAAGGGCGACGCGTAACCCCGCGCCGCCCTGAGAGAAATGAAGTTATACTTTTTCCAGCTCAAAACTGTACTGCCAGCTCAAGCGTGGCCTGGTTATCATGATCGTTATTTTTGTATTCATCATGCAGGTACTCAAAGATGATGGAGGTATCATCCCAGATATCATAGAGCAGGGCCGTACCATACTGCGCCTGAGCCAGACTGGTATTGGCATGATCGCCAGTATCACTGCTGCCGCCATAACGGAGGGCAAGCTCCAGCTTCGGCATAATCTTGGCCGCGGTCTCAATATTCCAGGCGGCCGGTTTGGTGTTGCCGGCAGCAGTAAATGACAAATCATTGCGGGCAAAATTGTCTATTGCCCCGAGATACTCAAGATCCACCGTAAAGATATTATATTCCATATGGGCAAAGGCGCTGAAACCAGCCGCCATATCATGAACCTCTCCAGCTGTCGTCACAACCCCCTGCAAGGTATCGCTGGCCGCCAGATTGGAGGTATAGGATATACCGCTGCGCAGATGCAGCCCGGAGACAACATTATCCGGCATGGTAAAGGTGACATTGCTTACCAGAGAATCAATTTTATTATCATCGCCGGTTTTCTTTACCTGGCCCCGGAAGGCCCCGATATTAACATCCCACATGGAATTGCCATAACCAACAATCAGGGCCGTGTCATTGGTACGGCCCAGAACCAAGGTCTGGGGGTCAGTAATAAAATGGCTCTCAAAGGAGCCAAAGGGCAGATACATCTTACCAGCCCTGAGATACATGGGGCTGGCCCCAGCGCCCTGGATATTGATAATACCCTCATCAATTTTTATGCCGCTGCCGTCACGGTTGGAGTCATCCTCCTCATAGAGAAATGCCACATGGCCGCTGACATACTTATTGACCAGAGCGTCCACATCAAGTTCCGCCGTATTAATAAGAAGATCACTGCTCTCGGTGGCCGTACCATCGGCCGCCTTTTCACGACTAACCGTGGCATCTACCGCCAGAACACCGCTTAAATTAACCTTATTCAAAAGCCCGCCGCCAGAGTTGGCCCCGGCGGCTGATTTTTCCAGCTTCTCAATCCGCTGGGCCATACTCTGCACAGAATGATAATGGTCGTTAGCCTCCTCCGTCTTCTCCTTGGCGGCCATGGCCCGGTCAATGGTCTGCTTAAACTCCCTGGCATCCGACCGGGTTATAACCCCCTTGTTCTGCAATAACTGCAGAAGCATCTCGGTCTCCTGGGATACGGCCTGAGCCGGAGGCGCCCCCCAGAAACAAGCGAGCCCCAGGGCCGCAACACTACATAAGATTTTTTTCATAATTTCTCCTTTCTGTATTGTTAGTAGCACTAAAAATAATTACGTGCCACAACTAATACAGTTATAGGAGAATGTCAATATGAAAAAATTTGACGGGAATTTTTTTCGGATCGCCCCTTAATGGCGGAAAAGATCAGGCGGCCTTACCGTGTTTAAGAAGCAGATTATCTAAGGCATTAAGCTGGATAGCGGAGAGATCCCCGAATTTTACCCCATAGCGCTGTTGGCCGGAGGATGTAAAATTGACACTGGCAACAATAACCGCTGGCAGCGTAAAGCGACAGCCATCATGTTTTATGGCAATGGTCAAATTATCATCCAGAGCGGCGGTTGATGCCAGAGAGCTAAAAGACATCCCAGCTCTGCTAATGTCAATAATGGGCATAGCCTGGGAAGATGAATTATGGATAAAGGAGGCCGAGGCCTGGTACTGAAGTTTGAATCTTTGTTCTTGGCGGCGTTCAGTGGAGGTTAAAAGCGGGCAGGGGGCGGAAGAGGGAACAAGACAATCATAAATAGCCGCGATTTCAGCCCTGTTAAGTCCATGGTGCTGACTTTTAAGGACATGCACCAGGCAATCTTCGCATACCCCCAATTTATGCTGCAGACGTTCATAGTCCCGAGCGACATCCCAGCAAGGCCTATCCTGGTTTTCTCGAGCCGCGCAAGGACGGCTCTCCGGACAGTCCATAATTTTCCAACAGGGCATTTCATAAGACATGATTCGACCCTCCTTGTGCTTATTTAAGCAGTTTTAGACAACTACAAAAAAGCGCTGAAAACAAAGTTACTATATATTTTTTTAAAAAAAAAGGAAAAAATTATTTTTTGATAATAAATGGCATCTACGCGACAGGGAGCTTAATTATAAATGTTGTGCCCTTACCCGGACTGCTGGCGAATTCCAACCTGCCCTGATGAGCGGTGATAATATTATTAACAATAGCCAGTCCCAATCCAGTGCCGCGGATTTTGTTGGTATAAAAGGGATTCAATGCCTGCCTGCCAACCTCGGCTGACATACCGATACCGGTATCAGATACCTCAATCGCGGCCATTTGGCGCTCATCTTCTCTTATTTGTTTAGTACGGACGGTGAGATTAC
>CAZSOB010000247.1:0-2818 GCA_964608155.1 uncultured Desulfobulbia bacterium | reverse complement strand
GATTCACCATTCTTTTGTACCGGCGCGACCTGCGATTTTTTTTTATCTTCACGCTCAATCACCGGGACTACTGGCACTCCATAAGCCTTAACATCGGTATTTACGTTGACATCCATAACCACACCTCCATTTTGTTTCTTTCAAGGATAAATTCGTCCGTAAACTTACCCGCTGCTACTCAAAAACTCCGCTGGCCGCTGAAAGGCGAGGTTACCATAGCCGCGTAGAGCCGATATCCCCCGACGCAGCCGTGGTAAACTCACGGTTAGTTCCTGATGCCGCCGCTTACTAAGGAGAACTATTTCATCCGCCTGACTAACGGCAAGCGCTATTAACAACTCCAGCTGTTTTCTATCCGCAAAGGCCATCTTCTTTTGACCAAGCTCAGACATCAAACGCTCAAAAATGATCTGAAAGCGGCTCATTTCCAGAGGCCACTTCAGGAGAGATTCATATTCACAATCTTTCAGGGCCGTTATATAATCACGCTGACGGCCAATGAATTGTTCCAAAGCCTCCACAACGGCCTTAATGTCTTTATCCCGCTCTTCCATCATAATCCTGCCTCCGCGCTCTGTGCTGCGAACTCTTATATGGAAACGGAGAGACTCGCCAGAGCGGCCTGCCCATACTGACGGCCACCATAGCCACGGTTAGGTGCCATTTTCTCATTGGCGACCGTGGACTCGGGCTGAGATTGATTATGATTTTCAACAGCCTTAATGCTGCGTGGGCTCTCCTTTTCCAACCCCGCCTCCACCATGGCTGTCTCAGCCCAAATCTCCTTCAGACGGGCAACATATCGGATTGTAGTCCGTATCACCTCAATGTCATTGGTAATGGCAGCCTTTGGCAATTCTGTCAAGATTGAGGTATACAAGCCCTTTAAAAACCCTGCCGCCTCTGATTCATCATCATCAAGGATCGAGGCATAAAGCTCGGTAACCAGAGCAATAGCCCGGCCAAGGTTCTCGCCACGGCCCTTGGCATCCTCCTTCAACATGGCATTCTCGGCGAGGTCAAGATGCACCAGCAACCGTTCATACATCAATTGAATCAGCTTCACCGGATGAATCTTACTCAAAGCCTCGGTCTGCTGATAAGCATTACGCACCTTTTCTGCCTTCATATATCCTCCTCACGTGTTTAACACCAACCCCAAATTACCTTGTACTTCCTTTATAACGTGTGCCTGCGTCTATGAACTGCCGCTACTTCCCGTCCCACTCCAGCCCTGGCTCAGGCTGTTAAACTGACCGGTGAGAAAGCTCGACATATTTGACATTTGACTCATGAACTGATCTAAGGCTATAAATTGCTTGGTGAGCTGGGCGTATTTTTTATCAAGCCGGCTGTTATCTTCGCTAATCTGATTTTTCAGGTCATCAATACGACTCTGGGCTGCCGTCTTCTCGCCGGCGACCGCCCCCTTGTTACCGGTCATGGTCCGCAGACGATCGTTAACCTTATCGGCAAAACCAGTTATCCCGTTAGCTGAATCACCAAGGAAAAAGGACTTTATTTCATCAGGGCTGGCACTTATCGCGGCACTCAAAACGCTATCATCAATAGTTATAGAGCCATCACGGCTAAATGCCATCCCCAGATTAAACAGGTTTTTAATCGTTCCAGTACTGTCTGCCTTATTGCCGGAGGTCATTAAGCCCTCCAACTCGGTCGGCAGATCTCTTAGAGTGGTGTCGGCCAACATACCAAATTTTTTGGTCTTGGAATCATAACCGCTCTTTGTACTCACCTCCTGCACCACATCGTTATAAGCGGTAACTAAGGATTTAATATTATCCTTTAGAGCAGCATCATCACTCGCTACCGTCAAAGTGGCTGTATTAACGCTTTTAAGGGTAAAGGTAACACCGGCAATAACATCGTCAATACTATTACTCTGGCGCTGATAAGCAACACCATCCACGGTAAACTGGGCATCAAGAGAGTTAGCGGCCGATTGAGTGGTATCCTCGGCAAGCGGCGCATCCGGTAGCTGTTGAAGAATACTGATCCGGTTATCCTCACCAGTACCATTGGACTGAAGTACTAATTTATAGGGATTTGCAGGATCTAAACCGTCATTTACAATGGAGGCGGTAAACCCCGGATTATCGGTGGCGTTATTAATATTATCGACTAATTGACTGAGGGTGGTGCCGCTGGTAACAGCGAGTGACATCTCGGTGGCCGGGACATTATTACCGAGTTGAACTGTTAGGGTGGCATCGGCAGAGGCAACACTGGTGTCCTTACTGGCAAAGCCGCTGCTGGACATCCAAAGACTCTGCTGGGCGAGATTAGAAGCCACCACAGTGCTGGCCTTAACCGTAGCCCCTTCAAGAACGGTGGCGCTAACCGCGCTGTCGGCAGAGCTGGTGACGGTTCGGCCAAGATAGGTGCCGGAAAGAGAGAGGGTTAAAGCGGAGGCCTTTAAGGTGATCAGCTTATTATTAACTATGGTGAATTCATTAAGCTGACTATTCAGGCCGGTAATTTTATCGCTCTTACGATCAATAACCTTCTGATCCACGGCCCGCAACTGATCTAAAATACTCTGTAACTGCAGCCCGGATCCTATACCCAAGGTACTAATCGAACCAGCCATTGTCTTTCTCCTGAAGAAGGCCCTGCCGAGTAAAGGGCTTAAAAAAAAATTAACTTCAGATTATTTATCGGCAGAGAGCGAGGTAGACTTTAATATTTTTTCAGGCGAAACATGGCGGACAGGGGACGAGAGAAACCGCCCTAATTTGAGGAGGCCAGATAATCTCGGATGGCCCTGGCAATGGTCTCTATGATTTCCCTGAAGGCC
>CAZSOB010000246.1:0-2819 GCA_964608155.1 uncultured Desulfobulbia bacterium | reverse complement strand
TGGCGGAAAATAAACGGCGGCACCCAAGGTTTGACTCCTTGAATTTATCATATATTTGTCTTGATGAAAATGGTACCCTGATTCGTCAGAGTATGGGGCGTACCCTGAACGTCTCGCAATCGGGGATATGTCTTGAGACCTGTTTCAGAATTGATTCTAAGTTTATGCTGAGCATGACTCTGGCTCTTGAGGAGGACTTGGTTGATATTCACGGCAGGATTATTTATTGCCGGCCAGGCAGCAATGAAAATTTTGAGACCGGGGTACAGTTTGTTGAGGTGGATGAAAAAAGCGGTGTAGTGCTGGAAAAGTTTATCCATCTGTTTAAGGAGTACGAGAAGGAAACAGGAGAATAGCGGCCGACTACGCGAAACATCTTTTCGGGCATGTCCTATGGTGCCGAAAACTCCGCCTCTATGCGGTCAATCTCCTCCTGCACCTCTTCCCATTGGGGATATATTCTCTCTAATCGCCTGCTGATATTCTGATATTCTTTGCTTTTGTCGGTAAAGGCCTCCTGATCCTGATAAAGTTCTGGGTCAGCCAGAATTTGTTCAAGGCCGCCTTTCTCTTTTTCCAGGGCCTCAATATCCTGTTCAAATTTATCCAATTTTTTCTTTAAGGGCCCGAGACGACGAGCCATTGCCGCCCTGACAGCGGCCTTTGCCTTCCGTGCCTCCTTGCTTTTCGCCGCTTTGGGGCGGGAAGTCTTCTGTAATACCCCCGCCTGCTTCTCTGTCTTGGAACGGGTTTTTTCAAGATAATAACTGATGTTTCCCTCGAACATGGTAGCCCGGCCGTTTTTAATCTCTAAAACCTTGTTGACAAAACCGTCTAAGAAAAAGCGGTTATGGGACACCACAATAATGGAACCGTCATACTGTTTCATGGCCTCCTGGAGAATATCCTGCGACATCATATCCAAGTGATTGGTGGGCTCGTCCATAATCAAAAGATTAGCTGGTGACATAATCATTTTGGCCAGAGCCAGACGGCTCTTCTCGCCGCCTGAAAGAACCATTACCTTTTTATCCACCTCCTCCCCTTTAAACAAGAAGGTTCCGAGCAGTGAACGGGTGGAAGTAACAGTCTGTTCAATATCAACCTGTTCCATGGTCTGCATTACCGTTAAGTCCTGAGCCAGCTCCTGGGCCTGATGCTGACCGAAATATGAAATACGGCAATTATGGCCCGGCCGTATTGTTCCCGCAGCGGGGGCAATATGCCCGGCTATAATTTTGACCAGGGTGGATTTCCCCGCCCCGTTGGCCCCGACGACCGCTACCTTGTCGCCGCGGTTTACCTCAAGATTAAGACCTTTAAAGACCTGTTTTTCATCGTAGCTCATGGCCAGATCCTCTACCATGACAGCCTGCCGGCCGCCGCTGATGGCGGGCGGAAAACGGAAAGATATTCTCTGCTCACTATCTTCAAGCTCCAGGATATCTAACCGTGATATTTGTTTGAGCCGGCTCTGTACCTGTTTGGCCTTGGTGGATTTGGCCCTGAACCTGGTTACAAAACGCATGGTCTGTTGAATCTTGGCCTGCTGATTATTATAGGCCGCCCGCTGAACTGCCATTCTGTCGTCCTTCTCACTGACGTAATAGCTGTAATTTCCCTTGTAAATCGTCAATCTGCCTAAGCTCAGCTCCCAGGTCATATTGGTTAAATTATCAAGAAAGGCCCGGTCATGGGAGATGATAATCATGGCCCCCTGGTATGATTTTAGAAACTCCTCAAGCCAGGTTAGTGATTCTATATCAAGATGATTGGTGGGCTCGTCCAGAAAAACAAAGGAGGGATGGGTGAGAAGAATTTTGGCCAGCATAATACGCATCTGCCAGCCGCCGCTGAATTCCTCACAATCGCGGCTCATGTCCGCGTTGGAGAAGCCAAGTCCGGTTAGAATCTTTTCTATCTTGCCTTCAATATGGAAAAAATCAGAGCTGTCAAGCTGCATCTGCAACTCGCCCTGCTGCTGGAGAAGGTCTGAGAAACCCGGACTGCTGGGGTCTGCGGCGCTTAATTGGTTGTTAACCCCGTCCAGCTCCCGCTGGATTTTCAGGAGACGGGCAAAGGCTGTTTCCGCCTCCTGAAGCAGGGTGCGGCCCGGAGCGAAGCCCTCAAATTCCTGAGGCAGATAGCCGAGCGTAGATTTTTTAGACTTACTGATGACCCCAAAATCGGTTTCCTGGTATCCGGCCATCATTTTCAGCAGGGTGGACTTACCGGTGCCGTTGACCCCCACCAGGCCAACTCTGTCCTGGCCGTTCAAACGGACGGATATGTCCTTAAACAGGTGTTTGTCACCATATTGAAGATTAAGACTGTTTACCTGTAACATATTCTAAAAAGTAGTTGTTATAAAAGAAAGTCGCTTAACGGTTAAAGCTTATGGGGGAAGGTAAAGCTGGATGAAATTATGAGAGAATCTCATTGACGGCGGCAATCAGAGCCGCCTTCGAGACTGGTTTGGTTAGACTTTTCTTAACGCCAATGGTGTAGGCCAGGCGCAGGTAGCGTTCAGCCTCAATGACTCCGCCGCCGGAAACGGCAATAATCCGAGTTTCCGGGAACTCCTTATCTAATTCCATGATCATCTTCAGGCCGTCTTTTACCGGCATAAGCATATCGGTAATGATCAGGTCAAATGAATTATTACGGCATAACTCCAGACCTTCCTCGCCGTTTTCAGCACAGACAACATTATGCCCCTCTAATTTTAGGATTTTGGTAAATACCTTTCTTACTGCTGGATCATCATCTACTAAGAGGATATGTGCCAATTGTACACCTTGTTAAAGCTATGGAAGAAT
>CAZSOB010000245.1:0-2820 GCA_964608155.1 uncultured Desulfobulbia bacterium | reverse complement strand
ACGCCCCTACGGGTTCTTCCTGCGTGAGTTATAATTGTTCAGGAGCCCGCCTGAATATTATCTTAACCATTAAGTGGTGATTCGGAAATGTTTATTTTGCCGCGGCCGGTTGTTTAATATCCAGTATTCTGCCGTCGTGGAATCTCTCAGCAGGGAGGCCGAAGATATTCATAATGGTGGGGGCCAGATCAATCAGGGCCGGCTGCTCGTTTTCGGCCAGGAGCCAATTGGAGAATAAGACCCCCGGCACCAACTCCGGGTCAAGGCAATGGTCGCCGCTCCAGCGCTTGGTGTTGGGCTCTATAATTTTAGTGCTTGTCCGGCCCGCGGCGCTGTTCCAGCTTACCCGGTACCCGGCTCTAAAACCGGGTAGAATATCCGGGGCATCCCGGACATAGGGGCCGTGAAGGGCCTGGCCGGCCAATATGGCCCGCCGTATCGGTTGGTGGCCGTCCGCATCCAAGGCCTCTAATTTGTCTTTGAGTTCAGCGAGCAAGACCTCGCGTTCCCGGCCTTTTTTGACGATGCCCTGTCTCTCCCTGCCCTTGGTGTTGATAAAGAGACCGGTGAGACCGATGGCATAGGCCCTGGTTTTTCCCCAGTCAACGTCCTGCAGCCATTGGCCGCTGGTGGATTTTCCCTCTTTAAGGATCAGATAGCCCTCCCGCCAGAGCCAGGTGTTAAGATTTATCCCCCACTTAAAGGGTTTGAAACCATGATCGGAGATAATGAGCAACAGATCATCGTCTGTGATTTCCGCCATAACCCGGCCGGCCAGGCGGTCGGAACGCTCGTAAACATGGGCGATGGCCTCTTTGTGGAGTTTAGTGTCCCGGCCCTGGTTGGCGGGATGATCGTCATCAAGATAGCGGTAGAACATATGCTGAATGCGGTCGGTGGTGTCGAATACCGAAACCAGCAAGCCCTCACGGCTCTTACGGAGATTATCTAAGAATACCGTCTCGCGGCTGGTGCAGATGTCATAGGCCTGGCGCAGAAAATCATCCTCGTCTATTACCCCTTCGTTTAAGGCCCAGGTATCTTCGGCCAGGCCCAGGGTGGCAAAGGAGCCGTGGAGTTTAGCGAGGCAGATGGAATAATAAAAGGGGTGGCTGATGGGCAGGGAGGGGTGTTCCGGGTCAATATTGATGGGTGTCATATAGATCCGGATGGGCGCTGTACTGGTGAGCAGAAAACGGGCGATGCCATAGACCTTTTTGCCGGGTCTGATTTTAAAGGCCAGTTGCAGCCAGGGGGAGTATTCTTTGGGGCGGAGGGTGAATTCCGTATTGGGCAGCCGAATGAGGACGGAGTTGTTGGCAAGGGGGGTACAGCGCAGGGGGATAGTGAGGGCCGGGGCGTCACTCTTTAAAAGCGGGCCGGGAATATCAGCCTTAAGCCCATTTTTATCTGAGATCAAAGGCACGATCTCGCCCTTGGTGTCATGCCGGTCAATGTCGTCCTGATGGGCGGTGAAGAGGGTAAAGCTGCCCTGGGTGCCGCGCAGATCAGGAGCGCACATGGCGGACAGGCAGGCCCCGTAAAATTTTTCCGGTGGAAAGGTGATGGGAACCCGGAGGATGGTGCTGAATATCTTGTGGCGGCCCAAAAGCTTCCAGAACGAGGTGCTGCGACGTAATAATTTAACTGTAGTTTTAAGGCTGGCAAATTTGAAGGGCCCTAAAGCCCACGGCTGTTTTCGGGTGCTGATTAAGGCCGAGGACAGCACCGGCTGGTAATTACGGGGATCGCGGGTGAAAAAATCAAATATGCGGTGTTTGCCCGGGTTGACTCCGGTGGCGAAGCTTGACCAGGCCACCGGCGAGATGGAGGGGGTGGTTGTGGTCAGGGGGCTGAAGGTTCCTCTTTGACTCAAACGCTCTAAATTGGGGAGACGACCGGCGGCCATATACTCCCGGCAGTGTTCGGGGTCCAGGCCGTCAAAGCCCAGAACGATTACCCGCCGGGCCCGGGTCAGGCGGCGTATTTTCCGGCGCCGGAAAAGGAGATAGACGGTGCGGAGGGGCAGGGTGAGGATGGTGAACAGGGCCAGGAGGGTGGCCGTAATTAGGATGAAGAAGGATGAAATCAGGGCAAAGCCCGCCCCGGGGCCGATGTAAGCCTGGGCCGGACAGGGAATTAACAACAGAGCAAGAAGCCAGAACAGAGATATGAGACGCATTCTATCCCCTCTCGCGGTAGAGGCTTTTGTCCACCACCGCCGCCATTTTGGCGGCGGCAAGGGTACCGCCCAAAAAATTATTCAGCCGTTCAGCCTGGCCGCCAGGGTCACTGATAACCCCGCCATAGGGGCAGTGCAGTACCGGGATATTCCGCGCGTTCAGATACTTTTTGGTCTTGCTTAAATGGATGCTGAAGCGGGCCTTGAGCAAGCGGTCATCAAGCTCATCCTGCTTGCCGCGTCTTGCCAGCATACGCCGCTGGGAGGCCAAAATCTCGTTTAACGGCCGTTCCATAAAAATAATTTTATAGCTTAGACTGGCGGGTAGATGCTTGAGGAGGGCCGATATGATTTTGATGGCGTGGCCCTGGGTCTCTAACAGCCAGGAGGCGTCTGAGCGTAGGGCCCTGACTCTTTCTGCCTCGTAATAGCCCAGGGGGTTGTTAGCGTCCGGCCGCCGGATTTGATCCTGGAATATTGGCAGGCCGCCAGCCTCCAGCATCTTCATCATCATGGAGGTACCGGAACGGGGCAGGCCTGAAACTACAACTATTGAATTAGTAATTATTGGACTTATCATTATGAATTACAAATTTACCATTAACCTAACAAGGCGCCAAGCTTTTTGATTTTGTGGA
>CAZSOB010000244.1:0-2834 GCA_964608155.1 uncultured Desulfobulbia bacterium | reverse complement strand
CCGACCTTTACTGTTGGATCCCAGAGTACGACCCCGATGCACGAGCCCAGGGAATAGGTGATTAAAACATCGTCCGCTTTGGTGCCGATCCGCATATCAGAAATTCCGACAATTATTTTCATAAATATCTCTTTTGGCTGTCCCGGGAGTTATTTCCCCGGGGGTTGGGTTGGGGGAATATTGTCTGCCTAATTATTTTTTCTTTCTGTACGTTGTAGCCTCTGTCTGAAGAAAATTGTGCTGGAGACTGGATATACTCTCGGAATGGCCGATGAAGAGATAGCCGCCCGGTTTCAGGCATTGGTGAAATTTTTTTACCAGACGCTGTTGAGTCTGGCGGTCAAAATAGATCATTACGTTACGACAGAAAATGACATCTATCTCGGCCTGCCAGGGGAAATTGTCCATCAGATTAAAGCGTTTGAACTCCACCTGGCGCAGCAGTTCGTTCTTAATCTTGACCTTACCGGCGCTGTGTCCTACTCCCTTCTGAAAATATTTTTTGATATATTCTGGCGGCGTTTTGGCTGTTTGTTCCAGAGCGTATACTCCTCTTTTCGCCATATTTAAGACCTTGGTGGATATATCAGTTGCCAGAATTTTATAGCGAAAGCCGGGGTGATTGTCCCTGAAATCATTTAATAACATGGCCAGGGTATAGGGCTCTTCTCCAGACGACGAGGCTGATGACCAGAAGAATGCCTCCTTGTTCTGGGCCGCGAGTTCCGGTAAAACGCTTTGGCGCAGGTAATCAAAATGGCTTATTTCGCGGAAAAAACTGGTGAAATTAGTAGAGACGCTGTCAAGGAAATTAATAAATTCCGCTTCGCGCTGTTCCGGTTGGTTTATAAAATCGTAATAGTCCTTAAAGCTGCTGATTCCGGTGGCACGAAGTCTTTTGCCCAGTCTGGCATTTAAGAGTTCTTTTTTTTCACTTTTTAGTGATATCCCCACCTGGGCGTAAATTAATTCACTGAATTTCTTGAATTCCGCGTTTGTCAGAGGGGTGGCCATATGAGTCAGATCCTACGCGGAGGCCTCAAGATGTTCCAGCACCCCGGCTCCGACGATCTTGTCAACGTCTAAGAGTATTTTTACATCACCCTTTATTTTGCCCATACCAAGGATATTTTCGCTCTCGGTGGGGGTGCCAAATTCCGGCGGGGGTTCAATCTCGGCACTGTCAATATTAACTACCTCGGAGACTGAGTCTACCAGCATGCCGATCATAATCGGGCCGCTGGGGCCGTTGACCTCAACCACTATGATACAGGTTCGATCATCGTATTCCTTGGTGGCCATATTAAAGCGCAGCCTCAGCTCCAGGATGGGGATGACCCGGCCCCGGAGGTTGATAACCCCCTTGATGTATTCAGGGGTATGAGGCACGGCGGTTATCTCCATAATGCCGATAATTTCGCGAATTTTCATGATTTCGACTCCATACTCCTCGCTGCCTAAGCTGAAGGTTAGGTATTTACCGCCCAAGCCGCTTTCGGTATCATCGATTACTGCTGTCTGTTCTGCTGCCATGCCTCTTCCTCCGTGATTTAACTTGTCTGCTCAGCTCCGGCCGCTTTCTCGCTGTTAGCCGTCTGCTCCGTTTCAGATACTGCCTCACTAACGGCGCTCTCCTGGGGAATTATGGCCGGAATGTCAAGATGGTAGTTCATCTTGGCCATAACCAGACCGGCAAGGTCAAGAATCAGACCAACACGGCCGTCACCGAGGATGGTGCCGCCGGCCACGCCGGTAATATCGGTGATTCCGCCCAGATTTTTAATTACTACCTCTTGTTTACCGAGGAGCTCGTCCACCATGATGGCCCGTTGTTTGCCTTCGGACTCCACTACCACCACAATGGCCTCGCAGGGATCCGTACATTTTGCCTCGACCTGAAAATATTTATAGAGCCGGATGATGGGAACTAAGTTGCCGCGCACCAGCAGAGTTTCGCCCTGGCCCTTTATGGTCTTATAGTCCTCGCGCCGGGGCCGGAATGATTCCCGGATGGCAATGGTGGGAATAATATAGCGTTCTTTGCCTACCTGGACAATAATACCGTCAATGATGGCCAGAGTAAGCGGCAGGCGAATGGTGAAAATGGAGCCCTTGCCCGGTTCACTCATTACATCTACCTTGCCGCGCAGCTTTTCAACGGCCTTTTTTACCACGTCCATTCCTACCCCGCGTCCGGAGACATCAGTTATTTGGTCGGCGGTGGAAAATCCGGCCAGAAAGACCAGATTGTTGAGACCATGGTCAGATAGATTGTCTGATTCTTGAATCAGGCCGCGTTCCAGGGCCTTGCGTTTTATTTTTTCGGTATTCAGGCCCTGACCGTCGTCCTCTATTTCAATGACCATATAGCCGCCCTTTTGATAGGCTCGGAGGCTGACGGTGCCATAGCTTGGTTTACCAAGGCGCTCGCGTTCTTCCGGCCGCTGGATGCCGTGGTCAACGGAGTTCCGCATCATGTGCACTAAGGGATCGTAGATTGAATCCACCATATTGCGGTCAATCTCGGTTTCCTCGCCTTCCATAACGAGATTAGCCTGTTTGCCGGTTTTTTTGGAAAGATCACGTACCAGCCGGATCATCTTTTGGAAGGTTTGGCGGATGGGAACCATGCGCATGGACATGGAGGTCTTCTGTAATTCACTGGTAATCCGGAATAATTGCCCGAAATCTTTGTTCAATTTCGGGTCGGCAATGGCCGTTATATTGGGATTGGCTCTGACCATGGTCTGCATGATAACCAGCTCGCCCACCGCGTTTACCAGGCCGTCGAGTTTGTCCACGTCTACCTTGATGGTGGCCCCCACCTTTTTGGC
>CAZSOB010000243.1:0-2851 GCA_964608155.1 uncultured Desulfobulbia bacterium | reverse complement strand
TGGACAATCAGGTTAAGGTTACTTTAAAAAAGAGTTGTATTGGCAGCCCGCGTAAAATCAGGGCGACCCTTATTGGCCTTGGGTTGACCAAGACCAATAAAACCGTGATTCGTAAAAATACACCTGAAATACAAGGGATGATCCGTAAGGTTCAGCATCTTGTGAAGGTGGAGGATTAAATATGTTAACGCTTAGTAATTTATCACCCCAGCCGGGATCGACTAAACAACGGAAGAGATTGGGACGTGGTCAGGGAAGTGGGCATGGAAAAACCGCTGCCCGAGGCGAAAACGGTTATAAGTCCAGATCCGGCAGCAGCATCAGCCCGGGATTTGAAGGTGGTCAGATGCCGTTACACCGGCGTCTCCCCAAACGTGGATTTACCAATATTTTTAAGACCCAGTTTGCAGTGGTTAATGTTGAGGCCCTTGATAAATTTGAAGATGGAGCCATGGTTGATCGCCAGGCGCTGTTGGATAATGGTCTGATTGGTCGTAAACATTCTCAGGTTAAGCTTCTCGGTAATGGTGATATCAGCAAGAAACTGACTGTCAAGGTTGATCGAATCAGCGCCTCGGCTCGTAAGAAGATAGAAGCCGCCGGCGGCAGGGTTGAGGAATAAGATATGGCAGGCGGCCTGCAGGGTGCGGCAAGAATTCCAGAGCTGAAAAGACGCATCATCTTTACTCTATTGATGCTGGCTGTTTACCGGATGGGGGTGCAGATACCTACTCCTGGAATAAATGGACAGGCATTAGGGGAATTTTTTGCCAAGAATGCTGGAACCATATTTGGCATGTTCAATATGTTCTCCGGCGGGGCCTTGAAGAATTTTTCAATCTTCGCCCTGGGGATTATGCCCTATATCAGTGCCTCGATTATTTTTCAGCTCCTCGCGGTTGTTGTTCCTTCAATTGAGGCCCTCCAGAAAGAGGGGGAGGCTGGAACCCGTAAAATAACTCAATATACCCGTTATGCTACAGTGGTTTTGAGTCTGATTCAGGCAACTTTCATAAGTATTGGTCTGGAAAGTATGGCTGCTCCCACTGGAAATGCCATGATTGTTATTACCCCGGGCTGGTCATTTCGGATAATGACAGTAATTACCCTTACCGCCGGGACTTGTTTTATCATGTGGCTGGGAGAGCAGATGACAGAGCGGGGGATTGGTAACGGTATATCTCTCATCATTTTTGCCGGTATTGTGGCTCGAATGCCCTCGGCAGTGGTTAATACAATCAAAATGGCCTCGGCTGGTGAGATGACTCTCATTTTGATGCCCATTCTATTAGTGATGATGGCCGGGGTTGTCTGGTTTATCATTTATGTTGAGACGGCTGAGCGCCGAATCCCCATCCAATACGCTAAACGTATGGTTGGCAGACAGATGTACGGTGGCCAGCGTTCTCATCTGCCCTTGAAGATTAATATGTCCGGGGTAATCCCGCCCATTTTTGCCTCATCAATTATGATGTTTCCCGCTACAATCGGCGGTTTTATAAAGATTGACTGGGTGCAGCGCCTGTCAGCGATTCTGGCCTGGGGAAGTTTTTGGCACACTGTGCTTTATGTCATCATGATTGTATTTTTCTGCTTCTTCTATACTGCGGTTACCTTTAATCCAGTTGATGTGGCTGAAAACTTGAAGAAAAACGGCGGCTTTATCCCTGGAATTCGTCCTGGTAAGCGAACCTCCGATTTTCTCGATAAAGTCATGGTGCGGCTGACTGTAATTGGTGCTATATATGTCTCTCTGGTCTGCGTTTTACCGACTATCCTGATTAGTAAATTGAATGTGCCGTTCTATTTTGGTGGTACGGCCTTACTCATCGTTGTACAGGTTGCTATTGATACCATTAGTCAGATTGAATCATATACCGTTATGCGTAACTATGATGGATTTTTGAAAAGTGGCAAAATAGGCTCCCGTTAAACTCTCTGACGGCAAGTTAAATGTCTGTAATAACTATTAAGACTGCCGAAGAGATTGAATTATTGGCCCGGGCTAATCAGATAGTCGCCGGGGCTCTTAATAGTATCCAGCAGATTATTAAACCAGGTCTTACCACCTGGAAGTTAGATAAAATTGCTGAGACCTTCGCTCTTGACCATAACTCCACGCCGGCCTTTAAGGGTTATCGTGGTTATCCTGCCAGTCTATGTGTTTCATTGAATGAGCAGGTAGTTCACGGCATACCATCTAAGAAGGTGGTGGTCAGGGATGGGGATATTGTCAGTATTGATTTTGGGGTTAATTATAAGGGCTATTATGGTGATGCGGCTGTTAGTATAGCTCTTGGCAATGTTAGTGCATCCAGGCGCCGTTTATTGCAGGTAACGAGAGATGCCTTAACCTTGGCTATCGATAAGGTGCGGCCGGGGAATCGGATTTCCGACGTTTCACTCGCCGTACAGCGGCATGTGGAAAGTAACAATTTCCATGTGGTCAAACAGTTTGTCGGGCATGGAATTGGCACTCATTTGCATGAAGCCCCGGAGGTTCCGAATTACCACAGGAAAGGCCGCAGTCCGCGTCTTTTGCCCGGTATGGTAATTGCCATTGAGCCCATGGTTAATGTTGGTACGTCCAATGTTAAGGTGCTTGGTGACGGTTGGACGGTAATTACAGAGGATAAGAGTGACTCGGCGCATTTTGAGCATTCAGTAGCGGTTACTGATGGGGATCCTTTGATTCTCAGTGCCGATATTATCGCAAAAAAAATAATATAAGACGGTGGTTTCGTAAACATGGCAAAGGAAGAGGCTATACAGGTAGAGGGTTCAATTTTGGAGCCGCTGCCAAACGCGATGTTCAGGGTTGAGCTGGAAAACGGACACAAGGTTCTGGCTC
>CAZSOB010000242.1:0-2870 GCA_964608155.1 uncultured Desulfobulbia bacterium | reverse complement strand
GATATGGGTGCGGTATGAACGGTCTTCATCACCGAGCCTTTGTTCAGATGGGCTGAATGGTAGGCTAAGGTTAACGAGGTAAGCATAAATATAATAGCTCCGCCCGTGGTAACCTTGTTAAGCAAAGGCAGAGGGCCGTCGGAGCCAAAGACCGTCTGACTGGAGCCGCCGCCGAAGGAGGCTCCCATATCAGCACCCTTGCCGTGTTGCAACAGAACAATGCTGACCAGAAAAACGCAAACAATTATATGGGTAATGGTAATCAGGGTAATCATCTATAATGATTGTGGGGGTTATGAAAAATTAATAATTCTGGTGAAGGACTCGGCCTCAAGGGCCGCACCGCCAACCAGGACACCGTCGATATCCTCCTGGGACATTAAAGCAGACATCGTCTCCGGTTTAACGCTGCCACCATACAGTATTCTTATGCCGCTGGCAATAGTTTTATCAAATATATTGCCTATGAGCTGACGCAGGAAAACGTGGACCTCCTGGGCCTGTTCCGTAGTGGCTGTATGGCCCGTTCCTATGGCCCATACCGGCTCGTAAGCGATAATCAGTTGGTCTGAATCTGTTATACTTATGTTAATAAGAGCGTTGCGAAGCTGCTCCTCTAAGACGTTGAATGTTTTGTTTTCCTGCCGGGCTTCAAGTTTTTCACCAAGGCATAGCAGCGGAACAAGTCCATACTCAAGGGCCCCGGAGAGACGTTTGTTGATTATTCTATCGTCTTCAGCAAAGATGTGCCGCCGTTCTGAATGGCCGATAATGGCCATCCGGCAGCCTAATTCCAATAACATAGCCGGTGATGTTTCACCAGTAAAGGCACCCTGGGCTGCCCAGCAGACATTCTGGGCCCCTAAGATTATAGGGCTGTCTTTAATTACTTCTGCCACCACCGGCAGCAGGGTGGGGGAGGGAGCGATCATTACCTCGCAGTCACTGGCGCTGACCGCGGCAGGGATCAGGTCTTGAGCAAGCTGGCGGGCCTTGACGGAATCGAGATGCATCTTCCAGTTACCGGCAATGAGCGGACGACGTTTCATGATTTCTCCTTCTGGTATTTTTGGTGTAAGAATTCTTTTATAGGCCCTGAAATGGATATTGCTTTCTGTACTGTAAGCGCTTTTGCCATTACAAGTGTGCCTTAAGCCAGGGCCGTAACTCCCGGCAGCTCTCTGCCTTCCATAAGCATGAGAAAGGCGCCGCCGCCGGTGGACATATATGATATCTTATCAGAGGCCCCGGCCTGGTTTATCAGGGCGTTGGTATCACCGCCCCCGACAATGGACAGCGCCGGGCTGGTACTCACCGCTTCTACCATGGTTAGCGAGCCATGTGAAAATGGTTCCATTTCAAAGGCCCCCATGGGGCCGTTCCAGACAATGGTCTCAACCCCGGCCAGGGCCTCCTTGAAGAGCAGGGAACTGGCCGGGCCAATGTCCAAGGCCATCCAGGTCTTGGGAATATTATAGATGGTCGTGGTCTTACTGGCTGCCTGAGGAGTGAATTCGTCGGCAGTTACGCTGTCAACGGGCAGATAGAAGGCTATACCTTTTTTTTGAGCCAAATCAATTAATTCTCTCGCGGTGTCTAAAAGGTCATCCTCCACCAGAGATTTGCCAATATTAAAACCCTGACTTTTTAAAAAGGTGTTCGCCATGGCGCCACCGATAATCATTATGTCCACCCGATCCAGCATATTACGAATGGCTCTTAGTTTGCTGGAGACCTTTGCCCCGCCGAGAATAACGGCCAGCGGCTTTACTGGATTGGCTATGGCGCGGTTAAAGAAATCCATTTCCTTCTGGAGCAGGAATCCGGCGGCTTTGATCTTCAGGTAATTAGCAACCCCGGCCACTGAGGCATGAGCCCGGTGGGAAACCGCAAAGGCATCATTTATATAGATTTCGGCCAGAGAGGCCAGCTCCCTGGCAAAATCAGCATCATTATCCTGCTCCGCGGCATGAAAACGTAAATTCTCCAACAACAAAATTTCGCCGTCTTTAAGGTTTTCGGCCATTTGTCTGGTTTCCGGCCCGAGACAATCCGGGGCCAGAGCTACCGGCCTGTTCAGAAGCTCTGTTAGGCGAACGGCGATAGGGGCCAGGCTGTATCTGCTTATTCTCTTACCCCTGGGGCGGCCGCAATGGGAACATAAAATCAGTCTTGCCCCCTGTCTTATGAGGTAGTTGATAGTGGGCAATACGGCGGCAATCCTGGTATCGTCGGATATGGTTCCGTCATCAGTGAAGGGGACATTAAAGTCCACCCGCATTAAGACCTTTTTCCCATTGGTGTTGATATCTTTTAAATTTCGCATGCCTGTTGTCCCCTCGCCTCTGCTGGCTGAACGGTTGATAAGTTCTTCCGTAAAATCACCGCGTTGTCGGGCGGTGACTGGTAATAGTCCGGGCGGCTGCCGTGTTTTTCCCCCGCACCTCCAGAAAACAGGTTTCAACCTTTTGAGCGGCCAGATATCTCCAGACCTGTTTTAAGAGCCTGTGCCCCAGCCCCTGGCGGCGGAAGTTCCGATGAATGGCAAGTTTACGAATCTCAGCCTCCCCGGCAATGGTGATTCCAAAGATATAACCATGGAGACCGGCGGCGGATTTAAGTGTAAAATACCATCCGAGGGGCAGATTCAATTCGTCACGCAGCTGCTTGAAAGTCCAGGGGCCGGGGAGAAATTTCTCAATATCCCAGACCTCCGGCAGATCGGCGGTAGTCATAATCCGGCAGCGTATGTCAATGCCGCTCATTGCCGGGCACTTAGACCATCATGTCGGCCATGGCGGTTGTCCGGTCGCCAAGCATATTGGTGTAACTGCCGAGTTCATTGTCGTACCAGCCATAGATAACGGCCT
>CAZSOB010000241.1:0-2874 GCA_964608155.1 uncultured Desulfobulbia bacterium | reverse complement strand
TTGTATTCGAGAAGTCCCGAATGGACGAAGATGGGGTGCTGCTGAATAGTTACCTATTGGGCGCATCTGAACAGACATATTTTAAAGGTTATACAATATGAAATCTACCGTATTTGTTCTTGCCGCCTGCCTCACCGCACTCTATTTTACACCGCCGGTGAACGCGGCCGAAAAAACTGGAATCAGCCGGCCTCTTACCGCCCTTTTTGAAAGCCGTGTCATAGTGTTTGGACACCGGCCCAAACGTTTCAGCCGCTTATGGCATTTTATTCGTCAAGCTGACCGGGTTGAAAAGCAGATACCCGATCAGCATCAGGACGAAGTATGGTTCAGGGGCAAAGATGGCAGTTTAAAGGCCTATCAGTTCATTTCCGATAAACATCGGCTGGTCATTGAATACAACAAGGGAGATCTGAGAAGTATCAGCAACTATCCCAGCTGGGCTCTGGTGGCTGCCATCCTGCCGGCTGAATTACGCGGTAAACTTAAATATCAGGGCTCAACCAAGATTTTTGGCCATCCTGCCAGTCTGTACCGAGGTAACTTAAATGGCGCTGATGTCGAACTTACCTGGCTCGATGATGTGATGCTGCCTGCCCACTATCGTGAGATCAGTCAGAGACGCGACACCCAGATTGAGCTTAAAAATCTTTACAGCCCCAAAAATGCGCCCTGGAAGGCAAGAGTCACCACCAACTACAGGTTTATGGACTTTGCCGATGTGGGCGACAATGAATCCGACCCGGCCTTAAGAGAACTCGCCCACGGACATTAAAATTTTTGCGTAACTATTCAGCCAAACAATCGGGCGCCCCCGACTATTGGCATAACTACTTAGCTGCCCCAATATAGGGCGGGTGTTTTCTGTATACGACAAGATTCATTAATATCTGCGTTAGCCGATCTATTTCGAAATAAGGGGCTATGACGACTGGTTATTACTATCACACCTGTAATCATGCATTACAGAATCAGCTGTCTTACCGACAAAACGCTCAAAGTGATACCACTCAAAAGGATGCTGCCGTAATGTTTCTTCGAGCAGATCGGCGTATTCCTGGGCCGCTTTTTTGATGGCCTCCCGGCGAGCGGCCCTTGAGGACGGTTTGATGTAAATTGGTCTTGAGAGGGTGAAGTGGTAGCCGCTTTTTCGGCCTCCAAAGGTGAAAAAGACATATAACGGCGCACCGGACACTAAGGCAAAAACAAATGGCGCTTCAGGCAGCTGGGCATAATGATTAAGAAATTTTACCTGAACTGTCCGTTGCTCCTTCTGCCAGACTATATCACCGGTTAGTGACACAATACCGCCTGATTTAATAAATTGCAGTCCTTCAACAACGTCAAATGGCGAACCGCCGTTTTTGTTTACACCGATTATTTTAATACCTGATTTCCGCAGACTTTGTTTCTGTATCTCTTCAATCTCCTCTTTCTCCTTTATTCCCATATACAGCAGAAGCCTTAGATTATCATACTGCGTCCGCAGAAGATGAGCGGCAATCTCCCAGTTGCCAAGGTGTGACATCAGCAGCACACCGCCTTCACCGTCAATGGCCCTCTGAAAATTTTCCCCGCCCTCGGAGGTAAAAGAGATTTCACCCCGGTCTTTGGCCAGCAGGCGGTCAAAATATACAGTTGTGAAATTCTGGTATTGTTTAAAGGTACAGAAGAGGTGATAAAGTCTGCCGCGCTCCGGGTACATAATCCCATAAAGGCGGCGGCTTTCCCCCACCCGGCTTGAGAAAATAAAATAACCGCAGGCTATCGCCCTGGAAATAAACACAAATATCCAGGAGCCGAAGATATCTGCCAATGCGGCAAGGAAACGGTAAAAAAGGCCTTTCATTATTTCACTATTTTTATATGAAAGTCACCCGTCAAGGTTGTTGCGGCCTTGTTGCGGCTTTCATGCTTTGTTGTCTCCGGATGACCGGCCGAGAATTTTACGAAAAATACGTTTGATGATTAAGCGGCTGAAGGTCTCGGAATTGCGCAGGAAATCCACCAAGGGACGAAAATGGGATACCCGCTCCGAACCCTGTTGATAAACAACCCGCACGGGTGCCTCAAATACGGAAATGTTATTTTGCCGGGCCTGGACGATTACCTCAACCTCAAACTGGAACCGCCGGGCTCGGACTCCGAGGTTTAACACTTCCGGGATGGGGTAGAGCCGAAACCCGCTTTGCGAATCATCGAGGCTTGGGCCACCGGAAATCCAGACCCAGAAGTTGGAAAATTTGCGGCCGAATTTACTTGTCCAGGGAACATGTTTCCCTGTCATCCCCTCTCGTTTACCAACCATAATACATCGCATCCCCGCTGGCACGGCCTTGATTAAATTAAGGGCGTCAGCCGGGTTATGCTGGCCGTCCGCGTCAATACAGACCGCCCACTTTTTCGTTTTGGCGACGGCCCTGAATCCAGTCAGCAGAGCGGCGCCCTTGCCAAGATTTTTATCATGCCGCAAGACGGTAATCCCTGCAATAGCGTCTATAATCTCCGGTGTTCTATCATTTGAGCCGTCATCCACCACAAATATCGGCATCTCAAGGGACAAGGCCTGGCGGATCACACCAGCGACCCGCCGCTCATGATTAAAGACAGGGATGATAACCGCGCAGTCAGAAACAGGCAAAAATATTCTCCAGTTATGAGACTATAAAAACGCCATGCCCCAGGTTCCAGGCCCCATATGGACGCCCGAAGTTAATGATAAGGGAGTGACTAAGATTTCAGCTTTGGGGTAATGACGCTCGATTTCTGCCCTTATTAAACCATTAACCAACTCTTTATTGTCCGAATATTGCAGTATAATAAGGCAATGAGAATCATGGGGCAGTTTCTTCTCAAGCCTGTCAAGGGCAAACT
>CAZSOB010000240.1:0-2900 GCA_964608155.1 uncultured Desulfobulbia bacterium | reverse complement strand
CTTCGCTCTCCATCACCTGAAACTGGTTATAGAAAAAAAGGAGCTGGCCGAGGTATTACAGATGGAACTCCGCCAGAGTTCAGATTCTGTGAAGGAATACCGGATCACAAAGTTCGTCGATTATGTGAATATAATTTCAGGTATTATTCATCAGGGACAAAAATCAGGTATTTTCCGGCCGGAACTAAAGCCTGGGATCATCAAACGAGCTTTTTTTGGTGCCTTGGATGAAATGTCCCGGCTGTGGATATTAAATTCCGATCACTCTTACACCATTAATGACACTGCCGATGAAATAAGCTCTATTTTCTTAAACGGCATCAGCCTGCCGACTTAGGAGAAGGGTTTGTAAGAATTCTCAAGGCTCCTTTGCCGGGGATATCTCCATAACTTCAAACTGCCTGACTCCGCCCGGTGTCTTCACCTTAACCTCGTCACCGACCTCCTTAGTCAATAAACTTTGACCAATGGGGGAAAGAACGGAGATGCTGCCAGTCTTCACATCTGATTCCTCCGGCCCCAGCAGACAATAGGTTATCTCCTCATCATTATCCAGATCAACCATCTCAACCACCGTACCAAAAACTACCCGCTGGCATTTTACTGTTGTACAATCAATAATCTCGGCCCGCCCTAACTTATCCTTCAGCTCCATAATTCGGCATTCAATATGCCCCTGCCGTTCCTTGGCAGCATGATATTCAGCATTCTCTTTCAGATCACCATGCCCTCTGGCCTCTTCAATGGCGTTAATTACCTCAATTCGCTCCTTACTTTCTAAGCGATGCAGTTCCTCTCGCAGTCTGGCGTGACCAGTCTTTGACATCGGCACTCTCGTAACCATTATATTCCCCCGCCTAACTATTCTGGACGTTCCCAGTCATTTTTGGTGTTTCAAAATAAAATAGCCATGCGCGGCCGGCTGTGCCGATCGTCATGGCTCCTGTTAACTACTTTAAATAATGGATCTTATCTACTCTAAGTCGTGTTTATCATCTTTTTTATCAGGCCGAACTGGCCTGCACCCATCTGGGGACGCTCAGCCAAAGCCAATACCAATCTTAGGCGCCATCCATTTTTGCAGCCCCAAAATAACCGCAAAGACGGCAACAATCATCAGCAATAACTTGAGTACATCCTGCCATCCGTCCATCAGCCCGAATCCTTTTCGTTAGAGAATCTTCTTATACGGCAAACAATTATGACCTGCCGCCTTCTCTATTTTCATCTCTTTATTATACCAAAATCCCGCCGATTTTAAACCAATTTTTACCAACGATACGAAATTGACAAACCCAGCTCTTTTTTACGATAAAAACTGGCAGAGAACCATTCCCCTCTAACCCGCAGGCCAAAATCGTTATTAAGCTCAAAAAAAGCGCCGCCTATAAAATGTTGAAAAGCATAGCCATCGGCATCGTGACCAATATAGTACTCCATTGTATAGTATTTAGAAACCCCGCGTCCCAAATTATCATGGGAAAGCAGATGTTTAAAATATACCCCGGCCTCGTTGAGCCAATAATTTTTTGGCGACCAATAGGGGTCCCGGGCATTATCCGTTAGTTCTCCGGCAATTAGCGCCTGGTTATTGCCGTCCCTGGAATCGACGAAGGAATAGCGGTAACGAGCCTGGAGAAAATATGGCTCACTATGGAGTAATAATGACGACCAGAGATCATAACCGTTAGTCCAGTTATCGTCAGAGTAACGGCTATGACTATAACCTCCCCCCAAGGCGAGACGAGACAGCGGCTCAAAGGTTAGAGCCCCTTTAAACTGCCGCCGTGATATGCCCTGCCGGATGCTGCTCAATGTATCGGCCACCACATCCTGTCCATAAGACAAATCAGCAGTTAACTTATCACCCGCTTTACCCGTAACCTTTAAATTAAATAGAGAGGTATTGCCAATCTGGTCAGCGCCGCTTTCCAGACCGCCGCCCAGGCTCAGACCAATGCCATTTAAGACCTTACCCCGCCAGGCGGCAAAAATCCTATTGGCACGACTTGCGCCATCGGCGTTAACCCCGTGATAATTGCGGCGTTCCAGATCAAGACGCCATTCCCGGCCAGGGCCGGTGGGCAGATTAAGGGCGACTCCCGCAGCCATTGCCCTTATATCCTTAAAACCGTTACGCCCCTCTTCCTCGACATAATTAAATTTAGACAAAATCTGAGGCCGCAGCTTCAACCTATTGCGTTGACGATCACGCTCAAGCTCCGCGAACTGGATGCCGCTGGCAGATAGCCGGTCGTAGAGCGCCGCCTCGTCATCAAGCCTGTCGAGACGGCTGTAAACCCCGGCCAGATCAAAGAGTAGAGATTTATCGGCCGGATATTTTTTGGTCAAAGATTTATACCTCTTCTCGGCGGTGAAATAGGCCCGGCCCCGTACCGTACGCCGCACGAGGTACTCAGCCGCGTACTTCTGCTGCCAGCGGTAGCGGCTATAAAGACGGGCCACGCTCAACTGCCAGCGGCGGTACCCGGCCGATTTAGCCGGAGGCGCGGGGGCCATAAGGATATCGGCAAGAGGGCTCTCATTCACCGGCGCCAGCGAAATACGCCGCCAGAGGGATTCCTGGCGCTCCGGTTTGGGCAGGGTAATGCCCCTGTTACCGGCCATAGCCATCAAAGTGCGGTCAACCCCCGGCCGCAAAAACTGCTGATATATCCGCATGGCGGCCGGCCATTTATTAGCCTGCCATAATATCCGGGCCCGGAGCAGAAAAATTTGCGGATCAGCCCCCGCCTCTCCCGTCGCTTGGCAGATTTTAAGGGCTCGAGCCGGATCACCACTGTAAAAAGCGGCTCTAACAGCCTGAGCTGCCATAAGTAAATCATGGGGACGGCGGGCGGCCAAGGACTCCCAGGCCGCGGCACCATCCTTATACCTCT
>CAZSOB010000239.1:0-2904 GCA_964608155.1 uncultured Desulfobulbia bacterium | reverse complement strand
TTCATGAGTTTACATATATTTGATACCAAAAGCAGGAAAAAGGTACCATTCATTCCCCTGGACGGCAGGCATGTCCGCATGTATGTCTGTGGCATTACCGCCTACGATTTTTGTCATATTGGTCACGCCCGTTCGGCTCTGGTTTTTGATATGATGGTTTCGTATCTGCGTTATCGTGGCTATGATGTTACCTATGTCCGCAATTTTACTGATATTGATGACAAGATAATTAAGCGGGCCCAGGAACAGGGGGTTAGCTGTGAGGAGTTGTCGCAGCGTTTTATTGCAGAATTTTATAAAGATATGGATACATTGGGAGTGGACAGGCCAACGGCTGAACCGCGGGCCACTGATCATATCCCCGAAATTATTCAACTCATCAAGGATTTGATGAAGCGGGGTATGGCCTATGAGATGGCGGGGGATGTCTATTTTGAAGTTGAGCGCTTTAAGAATTATGGCGCCCTTTCAGGGCGTAACCTTGATGATTTAAAGGCTGGAGCCCGTATCTCCATCAATGAAAAGAAAAAGAATCCCATGGATTTTGCCCTCTGGAAGGCCAGCAAACCAGGTGAGCCGGTCTGGGACAGTCCCTGGGGCTCCGGGCGGCCGGGCTGGCATATTGAATGTTCGGCCATGAGCCGTAAATACCTTGGGGATAGTTTTGATATTCATGGCGGTGGTGAGGATCTGGTTTTCCCCCACCATGAGAATGAAATTGCCCAGAGTGAGGGGGTGACGGGGAAACCCTTTGTCAAATATTGGCTGCATCACGCCTTTGTCACCATTCGGGATGAGAAGATGTCCAAGTCACTGCATAATTTTCTGACCATTCGCGAGGTGCTGGAAGACCATCATCCGGAGGCCCTGCGGATGATGGTCTTTTCCACCCATTACCGCCATCCGCTGGATTTTTCCGACAGTACCCTTAATGAGGCCCAGAGCGCTGTCAACCGGCTTTATAACTGTATGGCGGCCTGTGCCGATCTGCCGGATGGAGTGGAGGGGGCAAAGACTGTTGTTAGTTGTGAAGATCAGGAACGCTTGACTGGTCTGGAGGGGCGTTTTATTGAGGCCATGGATAATGATTTTAATACGGCTCAGGGGCTTGGCGTCCTCTTCGAGGCCGTAAAGCTGATTAACCGTCTGCGCCAGAGACTGCCTAAGCTGCCTGCCGCGGAAGACATTGAACTTCTGCGGCAGGGGACGGCCGCGGTTACCCGCCTGGCAGGGATTATGGGGCTGCTGCGCCAGGATTCAGCCGCTTATCTGCGTGAGGGACAGATCCGGCATCTGCGCTCTCTAAGGATGACCGAAGAGGAACTAACCGCCATGCTTGAGGAACGGCTTGCTGCCCGCCGGGATAAGAACTGGGCCAGAGCCGATGAAATCAGGGATCTGCTGCTAACCAGGAATATTGAGTTGAAGGACAGTCTCCAGGGTACTGCCTGGCATGTGGTTGATGGTGGAAAATGATATGGGAGGATAGGCGAAATGATACGATTACCCGCAGTTGCTGGTCAATTTTATCCCGCTGATGGTGAGGAGTTGCGGCGTTTGATTGCCGATTTGTCCTCCCCGGCGGCTGAGGTTAAAACCTGCCAGGCGTTGGCCGCTATCGTGCCGCATGCCGGATATATCTATTCCGGGGCCGTGGCCGCCCAGACCTTTAAGCGGCTTGATATTCCGCCTACGGTGGTGGTTATAGGCCCCAACCATCACGGAACAGGGGCTGATCTGGCCTTGATGCGGGAAGGGTGCTGGCGGATGCCCATGGGAGAGGTGAATATAAATCGCGCCTTGGCCGACAACCTTCTAACCGGGGAGATGTTCAGCGACGATTACACGGCCCATTTAAGAGAACATTCCCTTGAGGTGCAGATTCCTTTTCTGCAATATTTTACCTCGGAGCTGGAAATAGTGCCGATCTGCGCCGCATATATATCTTACGCGCAATGTTACCGGGCCGGTGAGGAACTGGCCCGGGCCATCAAGGCCTGGCCGCAGCCGGTTCTTATGGTGGCCAGTACGGATATGACCCATTATGAGAGCCGGGATACCGCCAGCCGCAAAGACCGGCTGGCTTTGGATTGTATAGAGAATCTTGACCCGGAGGCCTTATATGCCACCGTAATCAGGGAGAGAATAAGCATGTGCGGATTTATTCCGGTCACCATTGTTCTGACGGCCGCCGTTCTCCTCGGAGCCTCACAGGCTGAGCTGGTGCGTTATACCGATTCCGGGGAGGTCAGCGGCGATATTGGCCAGGTGGTGGGTTATGCCGGGCTTGTTGTTTCCTGAGTGTCCCCATCATTAACGTGAATACTTTCTAAGAGTTTGGAAGAAAAACGGCGCTGGATCTTTTTCAGGGTGGAATTAATGGTGGCCGCCGGATAATTTTCAAAGGTCTCGGCGGTTTTGTCCTGATAAGCGATGGTGCTGAATTTTCTGTTTTTGATCTTGAAGCGGTGTGACCAGTTAATGGAAATGGTCTCGGCCTGTTCGGTGATCTCTACATCAACGGCCTTGCCGTTTCGGGCCACCATGGCGGCATCCTGTTCGGTTAATTCCAGAATCCAGGCATCACCGGCGGCTGTTGAGAAGAAGATAAAGACACCGATGATCTTTAAGGTATCCTGGTGATTAATGGCGGCCTGCCGGATAATTTCCGCCTCGCCGCTGACGGTAATTTTTTTATTGGGGGCGGGAATTGTCCCGGTAGCTTGTTTGCCGATGCAACATCGTTTATATTTCAGGCCGCTGCCGCAGGGACAGGGGTCATTTCTGCCGATTTTAGCCATGTCGTGCTCCATTAAGAGGATTGTTACGAATAATTTTTTAGTATAATTCCATAATTTATCTTGAATGGCAATATAATGCCGCACCATTAAATAAGTTTTTCCT
>CAZSOB010000238.1:0-2909 GCA_964608155.1 uncultured Desulfobulbia bacterium | reverse complement strand
ATCTGATTTTTACCGCCGCCGGTCATGAATTACCGGTTATAAAAACTGAGACGGCCATTGTGCTTGACGGTAAAAAACATTTTATATGTAGTTTTGTGGATATCAGCGCCCTGCAGATGGCAAGATTGGCCTTAGAAGAAGCAAAACTGAATGCCGAGCAGGCTAATAGAATTAAGAGCCAGTTCTTAGCGAATATGAGCCACGAGATAAGAACGCCTCTAAACGGTGTTCTTGGTATGGCGGATATTGCCTTACATACCCAATTAGATGAGGAACAGAGGCATATCATTAACACCATCAACACGGAAGCCGCTTCACTCCTCCGAATAATTAATGACATTTTGGATTTTTCTAAAATTGAAGCCGGTAAACTTGAAATGGAAGAGATTAGCTTTAATCTCCATACGCTTTGCGAGGAGGTTGTGCGAACCATCATTTTCGCGGGTGAACAAAAGGGACTCGAAATCATCTTCTTTATTTCTCCCGACATCCCCGAAAATGTCAAGGGGGATCCAGGCAGGATACGACAAATATTGAAGAATCTCTGTGGTAATGCCCTGAAATTTACTCGTCAGGGAGAGATCTACATTAAGGTTGAGCCATGGCGGGATTCCACGGCTGCCAATAGTATCCGCTTTTCTATAAAGGACAGCGGTATAGGGATTGCTGAAAATAAACTATCCAGCATTTTTGAAAGTTTCAGGCAAATTGACGGCTCAACCACCAGGATGTACGGAGGTACAGGTCTTGGAACGACTATTTCCAAACAGTTAGTGGAACTTATGGGTGGTCAAATAGGGGTCTCAAGCAAGGTGGGGGCGGGCAGCACCTTCTGGTTTATTCTGCCCTTAGCAAAATTAGACGGCAGCGAAAACCTGACGAATATAGAGCAGATCAATAACCGCCTTCTCAGCGGCCGCCGAGTCCTTATTGTTGACGATAATCAAACGAATCTCTTCATCCTGGAAGAATATCTTAATTCATGGGGATGCATTCCAATAAAGGCGGTAGACGGCAATAATGCTCTGCGAATTTTTCATGAAGCTGAAAACTCAATCTCGGCAATAGACCTCATAATTACCGATTTTAGTATGCCCGGGATGGACGGCCTTGACTTCATAGCACAGGTCAGACTTTCTAAGATCAAGGGCCATAATACCCCGGTTATTGTACTTAGCTCTCTTAATTCCAAAGCCGATATCGCAAGTTGGGATAAACTGACAATACAAGGATTTATTAATAAACCAATCTTGCGCCAGGAGCTTAAAATTACTGTTTGTAAGGCCCTGGGGATGGTTAATTTCGCCAAAGATGAAGTTGTTCGAGAAAAACCCGCCCTGCCTGAAGTTAACAGTGGCTCAAATACAGATAAAATTCTTTTGGTAGAGGATTATCCGACAAACAGGAAGGTCGCATCCTATTATCTGTCGTTAGCGGGCTACTCTATAGATGAGGCAGAAGACGGTGAACAGGCGCTGACCATGGTCAAGGATAAAAAATATGGATTAATATTTATGGATATCCAGATGCCGGTAATGGACGGCTACAAGGCGACAAAGAAAATAAGGGAATGGGAAGAAGACATTGGCTGTCAGCGGAGTCTTCCTATTATCGCCATGACCGCTCACGCCCTGGCCGGTTACCGCGAACAATGTATAGAGGCCGGAATGAATGATTATATAACCAAGCCGTTACGGCGGAAAGAATTTGTCAATATGGCTGAAAAATGGCTGTCGGCAGCTGCAATTTTACCGTCCAAGGCCCAAACTTCAAAAGTCCCCTCTCCGCCTGTTGAGCGGAGCGGATCACCCGTGGATATTACCGGTCTGCTGGCAGAGATGGACAATGACAGAGAGATTGTCGTTGAGCTGTTCGACAGTTTTGACAATAGTCTGCAAGGACAAAAAAAAGCGATGATACGGGCCTTGGAGGCCCAGGATTATAAACTTTTACAACGGGAGTCTCATGCCATTAAAGGTGCCGCCTTAAATGTCTGGGCCAACGATCTGGCTCAGAGCGCTAAAGATCTCGAAAATTCTTGCCGAGCAGGACAGTCGCAAAATTATCATGATCTTTTTATTTTACTCGATGAAAAAATTGATGAGGTGCAGATATACATGCAGGGGTTCGTCAACAGGGTAACCTAAAAACAAGAGTATCAGTTGGACGGAATAAAGTCCCCATTAGTTATAGTTTTAATACATTGGCTAAATTTTAATAACCCAAAGAGGTGAATGATGGAAAATCACGAGTTAATGATTTTAAGACAGAGGAATGTGGCTGGCAAAAAAATTCTAATCGCCGATGATGACCGCACAACTCATATCAAGTTCAGAAAATTTTTAATTACCAACGGCTTTGAGGTATTCAACGCCTATGACGGAGCGGCAGCCTATTCCATAGCCCTTGAGCATATACCCGATGTTCTTCTTTTAGATATTTCCATGCCCAAAATGGATGGCAGGGATGTATGTAAGAAATTAAAATCTCAACCGGATACAAGTCAAATAAAGATAATTATGATAACCAGCAGGGATCAGCATTATGACCGTTTGCTGGGGTTCGCGGTGGGAGCGGATGAGTATATAGAGAAACCCTGCTCAATATATTATCTGGAACGTTCGCTTAAGGCGCTTTTCAGGCCTTAAGACAATTGCGTGAACAATCCCCCCTTAGAGGGGACTGTTCACGCTCTGAGGTTTAGTCATGAGGAGCTACGGGCATAGGTGCTTCGTTCTTCAAGACCTCTTTTGGATCTTTAATCTTTTTAAGTAGTTTTATCCGGGAGTTATAGATAGATTTCATTTCTCTGATATCCTGCATAACTTCGAATACTCCATGCCAATGCGCATAGTCAGGGCTTGCCATGGCCGCACCTTGTCTCATTCTTCTTCCTTCATGATGCCATG
>CAZSOB010000237.1:0-2915 GCA_964608155.1 uncultured Desulfobulbia bacterium | reverse complement strand
GAATAGTTAAGCCCAAAAGCTCCCGCCGGGAGAGCCGGGAGGTTTTTATTCTTGGACTGGGTTTTAAAAACTGAGTGAAAAGTGTAACTATGCCGCCAGGGCAGATAAGCTGCCCTAAACGGTGGCTTGTAACTGTGCGGGAAGGCGCAGACTTCGGATAGGGGGCAGCTGAAGTTACTGAAAAGTTAAGGAGGAAGAGGTGTCTGGACATTCAAAATGGAGTACAATCAAGAGGAAAAAGGGGGCCGCGGATGCCAAGCGCGGCAAGATATTTACCCGTCTGATTAAGGAAATTACCGTGGCGGCCCGAATGGGCGGCGGCGATCCCAACGGCAATCCGCGGCTGCGTTCTGCCATTGCCGCGGCCAAGAACGAGAATATGCCCAAGGATAACATTGAACGGGGCATAAAGAAGGGCACCGGTGATCTTGAAGGGGCCATGTATGAAGAGATTATCTATGAAGGTTACGCCCCCGGCGGGGTAGCGGTGCTGGTGGAGTGCCTCACCGACAATAAGAATCGTACGGTGGCAGATGTCCGCTATTGTTTCAGTAAGAATGGCGGTAATATGGCCGAGAGCGGCTGTGTGTCATTTCTCTTTGACCAGAAGGGGATGATTCAGGTGGAGAGTTCATCCACCACAGAGGATGAGTTGATGGATCTGGCCTTAGAGGCTGGGGCCGATGATGTTGTCGATGATGGTGAGGTCTTTCAGGTCTTGACTGCGCCAGGCGATTTTAATGACGTGCGTGAGGCTCTTGAAAAGAGCGGGGTCAAGATTGTCGAGGCCTCAATTACCATGCTGCCCCAGACCACGGTGGAGATTACCGAAGAGAAGGTGGCGGCCAGGATTATTCGGCTGATGGATGCCCTGGAGGATAACGAAGATGTCCAGAATGTCTATGCCAATTTTGATATTGATGATGCCATAATGGAGTCTTTATCATAAAGGGCTATGAATAAAGCCGCCGCTCCTCTGCGAATTCTTGGCCTTGATCCGGGTTCTCGAATAACGGGCTATGGGGTTATTGATCTTCGGGAGCGGGAAACCGTTTTCGTGGCCTGCGGGGTAATTAAAACCGATACCCGGCAAGACTTTCCCCATCGCCTGCATGAAATATATGCCGGTATCAATGAGGTCATCTCCACTCACCAGCCGCAAGCGGCGGTGGTGGAGGATATATTTTTTGCCCGTAACCCGCGCTCGGCCCTGAAACTCGGCCAGGCCCGGGGAGCGATTATCGCAGCGGCCATGAGCCGCTCTTTAACGGTTAGTGAGTTTACCGCCAAACAGGTCAAGCAGGCGGTGGCCGGTTACGGCCAGGCGGCCAAGGATCAGGTTCAGCATATGGTTCGCCTCCTGCTTAGTCTTAACGCCCAGCCCAGCGAGGATGCCGCCGATGCCCTGGCCATCGCTCTCTGCCTCGCCAACCATCTCGTTAATCAAAGTCAATGATTTGTTATGATCGCCTCATTAAAAGGATTTCTGCAATATAAATCACATAGCCGCCTGATCGTCGAGGTGGCAGGGGTGGGGTATGACATTGCCTTTTGCCGGGCGGGCCTGTCCCGCCTGCCGGAGATCGGCGGGGAGGTATTCCTGCATATCTATACCCACGTCCGGGAGGATGCCATCTCCCTGTACGGCTTTCTTGAGGCCGAGGCCAGGGAGTTGTTCGTTGTCCTGCTTGGGGTATCCGGGGTGGGGCCCAAGCTGGCCTTAAATATCCTCTCTGCCGCCGCCCCGGCCGAGCTTGCCAGAGCCATTATGAGTGATGATCTTGCCGCCCTTGTTAAATTGCCGGGGGTGGGTAAAAAAACGGCCGAACGGCTGTGTCTCGAGTTAAAGGATAAGGTACGTGACTTTGCCGATCGCAGTATCGACGAAACCTCGGCCAGCGCCGAAATATCCTCCGGCTCCGAGACGGCCCAGGATGTTATCTCCGCCTTGATTAATCTGGGCTATCCCCCGGCCCAGGCCGAAAAGGCCATGCAGAAGGTTGTGGCCGGGCTGCCTGCCGGGCTGCCGGAACCGCCCATTGAGGAGATATTACGTCTAACTCTGAGGTCATTGGCGTGAACCACGAAGAACGATTGGTCAGTGCCAGGGCCGAGCCTCTGGATCTAACCGACGATGTCTCTCTGCGGCCTCAGTATCTGCGGGACTATATCGGCCAGGAGACCCTAAAAGAAAATCTTTTCATTGCCTTGACTGCCGCTCAACGGCGGCAGGAGCCGGTGGATCATATCCTCTTTCACGGTTTTCCCGGTCTGGGCAAGACCACCCTGGCCTATATCATCGCCAATGAGATGGGGGCCAATATTAAGGTTACCTCCGGCCCGGTGATTGAAAAGGCCGGGGATCTGGCCGCTATCCTCACCAGTCTTCAGGAGGGCGATGTCCTTTTTATTGATGAAATTCATCGCCTAAACCATGTGGTGGAGGAGATTCTCTATCCGGCCATGGAGGATTATGAGCTTGACCTCATTATCGGTCAGGGGCCGGGTGCCAAATCCGTTAAGATGTCTCTGCCCCGTTTCACCCTGGTGGGAGCCACCACCCGTACCGGTCTCCTAACTCCGCCCCTGCGTGATCGCTTTGGGGTGATTTTACGGCTGGAATATTATCAGCCCGATGAACTGGTGCGGATTGTCAAACGTTCAGCGTTGATGTTAAAAATTGCCATGGATGATTCAGGGGCCGAGGAGCTGGGCCGCCGTTCCCGGGGAACTCCCCGGATTGCCAACCGCCTCTTAAAGAGGGTACGTGATTATGCCCAGGTGCGGGCCGACGGCCTGGTCAGTCGGCAGGTTGCCCGCCAGGCCCTTGATATGCTCAAGGTAGATGAGTTGGGTTTAGACGATATGGATCAGCGGATACTGCTGACCATCATTGATAAATTTCAGGGCGGCCC
>CAZSOB010000236.1:0-2927 GCA_964608155.1 uncultured Desulfobulbia bacterium | reverse complement strand
GTTACGCTCTGGGGTTATTGTTACTTCTATGCACCACGCTGAATAGTTACATAATTAGTCTAAAATTTGTTGCCGATAAAAGTAATTTTGCCGGGCAGGCCAGCTGAGGACTGCCAACCGCCTTTACCCTTCTCAGGATTGCAAAATTACTCTAATTTTAAAATAATTACTAAAGGTTTTCTGGTGGAAAATATCACCCTGGCGTTGGCGATTTTATTAGGGGGCGGTTTTTTAAGCGGCCGTCTCTGCCAGTTAATCCGCCTGCCCTCAGTTACCGGATATATCTGTGTCGGCTTGCTGCTCGGGCCTTCCGGTTTTGATCTGATCCCAGGGGCAGCGGTGGGTAATCAGCTCCAACATTTTATTCAGCTGGCCCTGATGATGATCTCCTTCGGGATTGGCGAGCATATGGAGATTGCCCGCCTTCGTTCAGCGGCCGCGAGTCTGGCTTTAATCGGCATCGCCGAGGCCTGCGGGGCCTTTTTAATGGTAAGCTCAGGCAGTCTTCTAATTATGAAAGTCAGCGGCCTGACCGCCGTTATTCCTCATGCCGGGGCCGTGGCGCTGTTATTGGGTACAGTCTCCATTGCTACCGCCCCGGCTACAGTTATGCATGTTATTCGCGAGAATAAGGCGGCCGGCCCCCTGACCACCATGCTGTTGGCCGTAATCGCTCTGGATAACGGCCTGGCTATTATGGCCTTCGGGGTCGCCATGGCAATAGTTAATCACCTGAACGCCGCCGGGCAGGGCGGCATGCTGGCCATGATCTCCGCCAGTATTCTGGAAATAGCCGGGTCACTAATTATCGGAGTTATTACCGGTCTCCTGCTGGATTTCATTAATAGTCATATGAGCAGAAAAAGTGACATGCTCACCGGCGGCCTGGCCCTTCTTCTTCTCTGTGGCGAGGCCGCCCGCCTGCTGAATATGTCACCCCTGCTGGCCGGTATGGCGGCCGGTTTTACGGTAATCAACCGTGAGCACCGGGATTCCCGCCTTTTTCGAGCCCTCAACGCCTTTGAGCCCCCAATCTATGTCCTTTTCTTTACCCTGGCCGGGGTACACCTCAACCTAACGGCTCTAACCACGGCGGGCTGGCTGGGGCTGACCTATTTTTTCTGCCGCACTATCGGTAAGATCGGTGGAGCCGGGGTCGGGTCTCTGCTTTCATCGGCTCCGCTTCCGGTTAAGCGCTATCTCGGCCTGGCCCTTACCCCCCAAGCCGGGGTGGCCATTGGTCTTATTTTTCTCATCGGCAATAATCCGGCCAGCAGCGGTTATGCCGAATTCATCACCCAGGTTGTCCTGGCGGGGGTCTTATTGTCCGAGATTTCAGGCCCTATTTTTGCGAATCTGGCTCTTAAACTGGCGGACGAGATCCCCGCTGACCAGCTGATTGAAGACAAAAATAGCCATATGCCCGGTATTTCAGCTTCCACTGTACCGGCAGGCGTTCCCCTTGTACCCTGGACCTGGCCCCGGCTCAGTCATTTAGAACGCCCGGAGGGGGTCGTGCTGTTTGGAGTCAGTCATATCGCCACCGGGGCTGCCCTGGCCCGGATAGCGGCCATTATCGCCCATTTCCATCAGGCCTATCCCCTCATGCTCAGAGTAGTACCGCCTGCTTACCAGTTAGATAAAAACAGACGGGCAGACGATCAGGCCCTGCTATCCGCCGTCCAGAGCGAAGTGCAGGGGATGGGCTCCGAACTTTATACCATTGTCAAAGAGGATAATGATGTGGCCTCCTGCATCCTGGATAGTGCCCGGCAGTCCGGGGCCAGGGCCATTGTTATGGGTTGTTCACCCCTCCCTGCCGCTCAAAAAATTTGTGGCAAAATAATTGAAGACGCCCCTTGTCCCACTCTGATTATTAAATTTGGCGGGGTATTCCATACCGAACGTATTTTAGTGCCGATTATTTCTCTAACGGGTTTAGATGAAATCAGAACCCCCCTGCGAGCCATGGCAGCGGTGGGCCGCCACAAAATCACCCTCTTGCTGTTAATGTCTTCCTCTGATTCGGAGAAGGATATTAAACGGGCGGCCAAAGGGCTGGAGGACTGGGCGGCGGCGGAAGGGCTGGCCGCGGTTACCAGCTGCCGGGTGTTGATGACTGAATCCCGCAAGGATACTGTCCTGACAGAGGCCGCCAACCATGATCTGTTGATAATGGCCGCCCCGCCGCCCCAGGCCCTGGCACAGCGGTTGATGTTTGGCTCGTTGTACGCCGCGATAGCCCAAGGTTGTGAGAAGACGATGATAACCGTTTACCCGGCCTCAAATCTTTAAATTTCAGGTAACTGTTCAGCAGTGCTCCAGCTCGGAGTCTATGTTTAGGACTTTGAAGCATACTTTCGTATTCGAGAAGGCCTAAATGGACGAGGTAAGCATAGACTCCGAGATGGGGTGCTGCTGAATAGTTACCTCGCATTGATAAAACTTACGGCACTGAGGGGACTGATTTTATTTTTCCCGGCTTGCAATTAGGGGACAGAATAATTTTCGCAAAAAAACGCGAAAAAAATTCAGTCCCCTCAGTTGAGAGGAAAAATTTAATCTGTCTCCCGGTCTATTAATGCAAAACTCTAACCGGACACCACTGGAATAGTTACGAAAAAACAAAGGAGAGCCATGGATATAGCCCGCGTAATTACTGTTCTTCGTGAGGAAATAAAATCATATCAGGTACCGGTGGTTGATCTCATTGCCGCTCAGACAGCCGATCCTTTCAAGGTCTTGACCGCTACCATCCTTTCCGCCCGTACCAAGGATGAGACTACGGCGCAGGCGGCGAGGCGTCTTTTTGCCAGGGCTCCGGACATAGACGGACTTGCCGCGTTGAGTGAAGATGAGATCAGGCAATTAATCTATCCGGTGGGATTTTACCGGGCCAAGGCCGGTTATCTCCATAAATTACCAGA
>CAZSOB010000235.1:0-2927 GCA_964608155.1 uncultured Desulfobulbia bacterium | reverse complement strand
TAATTAGGATTGCGAGCCAGAATTTTTTTTACCCGAGCCCGGGCTTCATCCGTTTTATGGCCTAAAAACAGAATCTCAGCCGTCTTGAGCCGGGCGTCAAGATTGGCCGGGTTCAGGGAGGCAGCCCGTGACAATTGTCTGAAGGCCTTACCAGGCTCATTAAGCTTGAGATACAAAAGCCCTAACTGATAACGGGCGGCGGCATATTTAGGGGCAATTTGCGCCGCGTTTTTAAACTCAATAACGGCCGCTTTATTATCACCCTTCCTGAGATAACTTATACCCCGTTCGTAGGCGGCCTGTTTCTGTTTCTCTTTATTCGCGCAACTGACAACCAGCAGGCACAGGGCCAGCATAATTATCAGACGCATCCAAATCCTGTGTTTCATTTGTCTCCCCCTTTTTTATACCTTTTCAACAATGTCCGCTGAAGCTGACTGTTCGCTTCTGAGAATTATTATTCCCCCTGTTCTCCTCGCAACACGTACACAGCAAAAATAGAAACCGCCTGGAACAGTTTTCCCGGAACTACTGGCAAATTTTATCATAAAACCCTAATTACTGTTGCATAAAAAAATAAAATTTTATAGTGTATTTATCAAGAGGGAGAGAATCACCGCTTCCATATACTATGTTAATTTTATAGTGCCAGATCAGGCCTGCCCCTCATTACGTGTTATCACTCACAGACCTCAGACTACTGCCACCGGATGCATGGAGATTGTTTAAAATGAGAATCAACTGGACAAAAATATCGTGTAAAGGCATATCACCAGGCTGCGTATGGGCGTTACTCGCGTTCATGTCCCTGCTTTTCCTGGCTGACACGGCCCTTGCCGCCCCAAAAGCCATCAGCAATAACGCCGCTTCACCCGCGACCAAAGATGTGGAGTATATAATCGGCCGGGGCGACCTGCTACGTATTATGGTCTGGAAAGAAAAGGATCTGTCGCAATCTATGAGTGTCCGCATTGACGGCCGCATCTCCCTGCCCCTAATTGGTGACGTAATGGCCGCCGGTAAAACTATCAGCGGCCTGACCCGTGAGCTGGAAAAACGCTTTTCAAGTGTGGTAACCGACCCCGCCGTCTCTGTCATGCTCATTCAAAGCAAAAGCTGGCGTTATTACATAATCGGCAAGATAAAGCAGCCTGGTGAGTTCCCCATTGATTTCCCCATAACCATTCTCCAGGCCATAGCCAAAAGCGGTGGTTTCGCCCAGTGGGCCAAGACCGATGATATTTCCATCCTGCGCCAGACCAAAGGCCGCGATCAGATTCTTAAATTTAATTATGATGCCGTGACCAAGGGCCGTAATCTAACCCAGAATATCCAGATAAAGCCAGGCGATACAATCATCATCCCATAGAAAAATGCAAACTAAGGTAAATTCCAAATGACAAACAAAAAAAAAATTATCCTGGCTCTTGTTTTATGCAGCTTCATGTCCACAACCGCCGCCGCCCGCCAAACAGTCTTTAATGGCAGCGCGGCCATTGGCAGCGACTATGACTCCAACGTCTTTCAGACCGATAATAACCGTACCGATGAATGGCAGAACACCCTTGAAGCCAAACTGGCCCTTGAATCCAAGGGGGCGGATAACCTGTTCAGCCTGTCATACAACCCCAGTTTCAAATATAATGACCGCCGCGACACCGTAGCGGAAGGGCATGACATAGACCTGAAGGCCCAGCGGGATATTTCGGAACGCTGGCAGCTGACCCTTGACAATTCTTACTCCTATCAGGACAAACCAACCTTTGAAAGTAACGCCGCGCTCTCCCTGGCCCGCCAGTTTCAGAGGGCCGATGACTTTACCAGAACCGAGGTTGTCCGTATCCTCTTCCCGGAAATCGTCTGGGAAACGAATCGTTTGACTTATGTACTCTCCCAAATAAACAACCGCTATCAACAGGCCACGGCCAAAGATCAAAATACGGTGGACAACCTGCTGAATACCAACGGCGGTCAGGGCCGCCAGCGCTATTTCACCAACGATCTCAGCCTGACCTCCATTTATAAATTCGCTGAAGACAGCCAGCTCGTTATGGGCTACAGCCTGAAGCTGCTGGATAACAGGACAGGTAGTCAGGCTGACAAAACAGGCCACAATCCCACCATTGATCTGACCTGGCGCCTCAACAGATCATGGCTCTTAGAGACCGGATACAACTACAGCAACAAACATTTTGACACTACTGACGACAGCACCACCAATAACCCCCATTTCCAGGCCAGCTATAATTTCACGGATAGCAACAAGTTAACTGCCGGCTTTAATTATGAAAATATCACCTATGACGGCAATACCGCCTCCTCAACCGATCAAACTTTCTCTCTGGCCTGGAAGAAAGGCTTAAACCAGTTCACCACCATGGACAGCGGCCTTGATCTATCATATAATAACCGGGAGGCGGCCGGTGATGAGCGCGAGTTAGCCTTGAGTCTGGGGATAACCCGCCGGATTGACCGCGGCAGCATCTCCGTAAGCGGCGACAGTTCATGGACGGCAAGCAATGGAACCGGCTCCTGGGGTGATCTCCGCCAGGCCTGGGGCCTGACCACTGCCGCCAATTACCAGATCCGGCAAGACCTGACCTCAACGGCCAGCATCTCCTATGAACGTCGTTACGCCTGGGATAACCAGGACAAAACCACCTATAATGACCTCAAGGCCGGTGCTGGTCTTACCTGGAATTTTAACCGCTGGTTTGCTTTAGAGCTCAATTATGACTACAAATTATTAGACAGCGATTCTGTCTATCTCGACGATTACAATGAGCACTTAATCTCTATTAAGTTGTCCGCCGCCAATCAATGGCACCTATAATCCCGCCCCGGCACCGATAAATTAATTTGTCAGTTATGAATGGCCCTCATTCATAACATGCCACTACACTCGTAAAAGGAATTTTATGGAACAG
>CAZSOB010000234.1:0-2936 GCA_964608155.1 uncultured Desulfobulbia bacterium | reverse complement strand
CCCTGCTCTCTTCGGAAAACAGGAAAGTAAAAAATCTGTCCGCCGCCTGCCGGTGACGGGAACTTTTTATAATACAGGCACTCTGTTTGACAAGGGGTGCCTCAGTAATTCGCCAAAAACGGCCTTTTTGCCCCGGCTCAGACAGGGCAAAGGACAGAGCCGTGAACCCGCAATCGGTAGCTTTTTGAGCGTATTGAAAGGCCTGCGCCACATTTTGAGCGTAAACAAACCGCGGGATAAGTCCCGCCCTGAGGGACGGGCTAAGTATCCCCATAACCGCCGCCCCATAGGGGGCAAGCTTGGGATTGGCAATGGCAACACGATTCATTCCCGGCAGATTTAAGGCCTCCTGCCAGACAGCCGCGCCGCCGGTATCCTTTCTCGCGGTCCACAAAACCGCCTGCCCCCTGGCATATATCCTCGGCTTATCCGCCAGCTTCCCCTGGAATAATAATTCAGGTCGTCTTTGATCGGCAGCCAGAAAAAGGTCGAAGGGCGCGCCATTATGGATGAGAGCATAGAGCGTTCCCGTACCGCCATAGCTGGGCAAAACCTCAATTCCGGTTTTGCCTGTAAAGAGGGGAGCTATAACCTTCATGGGAGCGGTAAAATTAGCAGCCACAGCCACGATCAGCTTTTCTGCCTTAACAGGGGCGGCACCACAAGCCAGCCCCACAAGGCAAGCGGCCAATATGTTTTTAAAAGACCTCTTCATTTTTTCTATTTATCGCAATTTATAACTATTCAGGCCAACAAATCCGTGGCGGCATCACCCTCTTCCAGGGCATCGAGGATCTGATCAATCTTGTCCTCCGTCAGACCGGTGTACCACCATCCCTGGGGATAAATCACCATCGCCGGCCCCTCGTCACAGAGTTTAAGGCAGCCGGTATTGCTCAGGAGTACGCCTTCTATTCCCCGGTCACTGAGTTCCTCCTCGACATAAGGGAAAAAACCACTACTGCCCCGGCTTTTGCAGGCCCCCTTGGCCTCGCCCTGCAGGCGGGAACTGGAACAAATCAATATATGATACTTGGGCTTCTTCATGTATAAATCTCCTTTCTAAAGTCTGACATTAAAGACTGATATCGGCAATCTTGCCCTGATAAATAACAGGTTCAATCCCTATTCCCCTTAATTCTGCCGCCGGAATCTCGCCGATTTTAACGGCGAACATCTTCTGGCAGCCGCTGATCTTTTCCGCCACTCCGTCAAAACGAACCTGATTAAATTGATGATCCTTATCCTCATTACCTGAAGAATAAGAATCGACTTTCAATTCCTCTAACAGATTAAGGGCGTCCGGGGTGGCTTCATAAATTAAAAATTTTTCGGCCCGGCCAAAATGCTGATTAACGTTCACGCCGTCTGTGGAGGCGACTGCTATTTTCATGTTTTCCATCGTTAGTCTCCAATTATAGATTTTATATGGGTAACTATTGTTACTTTTAGGCATCATGCTGAATAGTGACTTATATGGTAACTATTCAGCTACAAGCGACAAGCTGCCCTAAACCGTGAGCTGTAGTAACTGTTCAGGAAAGCGCAGACTCCGGATGTGCCCGAGATGTGGTTGATAATGCCGTTCAGCAGATAGCGAACGAAGTGAGACTTCGAGATATCCGACGGCATTATCGGCCGCAGGTAAGCAAGCCTGCGAGTGCGCACATCAGGGCACCCCTGAAACGCTTACACCCCGGAGGGCGATCTCACCACCCACAGTGGTTTGTTGATCGTTTACATTATAAACAACCACCCCCAGCGCCGGCGCATTGGGTCTTGTCAGCACAGGCAGCGGATCGACCTTTCATGGCATCAATTTTGTCCTGCCGGCCGGAGAACATCGCTTCAAGTCCTAATTCAATAAAACCATTCATTGTATAGGCCCGGATACCGTATTTTTCTAAAATATTTTTGGGATTACTGCCAATACCGCTCACGACCACGGCCTTACAGTCATTTAAAGTTCTGGCAAGATAGAGCCATCTCTTGGGGCCGCAGCCGGCCTTAGGGGTATCACGTTCCTCTATCATCTTGAACCCATCTCCGTCCTGAGCCCAAATCTGCAATCTTTCGGCCTCACCAAGATGTTGATTAATCAAAACCCCCTCCATACTGGCCACCGCTATATATGGTCTCTCGTCTTTAGGCTTCATAGGCATCCGGGAGCAGTCTGACAAACAGCCGGACATCTCAGCACTCTTGTCTTGTCCCAGCAGGCCCACGGCATCGGCCCGGCAACGGGTACAATGGCGCATTTGCGGCAGATATTTTTCCGCCTGTCGTCTGATTTCGCTAATCATCTTTTTATCGGGCTCCATGATATCACCAAATGGAGTACCGGCATTGGGGAACATGGCCATGCAGTTTAAGAGATCGACCTTTAGGCTCTTCATTCTTTTGGCAATGGCGGTAACATGATGATCGTTTACGCCCGGCACAACGACGGTATTAATTTTCACGGTTATACCATGCCTTTTGAGACCTTTAATGGCCTCTATCTGACGGGCCAGCAACAACTCCGCCGCCTGCAGGCCGCGATATATGATCTTGCCGTCCCTTACCCAGCTATAAATATTTTTGCCAATCTCCGGATCAACGGCATTGACCGTAACCGTCACATGGGAGACACCAATCTCGGCGATATCGTTGACATACTCGGCCAGAGCCAGGCCGTTACTGGAGAGACAAAGAATCATATCTGGGAACCGGGCCCGGATGAGACGCATGGTTTCCAGAGTCTCTTCGGCATTGGCAAAGGGGTCACCCGGCCCGGCAATACCAACCACTGTAATCCGCGGCTCCTTCTCCAGAACCTTTTCCACATAGACCAGGGCCTGGCCGGGGGATAATAAATTGCTGGTAACCCCTGGGCGTGATTCGTTAACACAGTCATATTTACGGTTACAATAATTACATTTTATATTGCAATTAGG
>CAZSOB010000233.1:0-2944 GCA_964608155.1 uncultured Desulfobulbia bacterium | reverse complement strand
TAAGCGTTGCTCCCGCCCTCATCCATAGTGGCAATTGCCAGGCTGGCGGCCTTGGCCGAGGCCCCTTGTTGCCCCAGACTAACGACTACCTCTGCCAACTCCTTTCGCATCCGTTGATTACCTATGCCGCCCGGCCAGATATCTTCCACGGCCTTTAAGAGGTTGGGGGCCGTAAATTCCTTCTGTAATAATTCCTTTACTATTTCCCTGCCGGCCACGAGATTGACGAGAGAGGCAAAGGCCGACTTTATCAGGCGGTGGCCGAGAAAATAGGTGAGGGCCGAGAGACGGTAGCAGACTACCATTGGGGTTCCCAAAATGGTTAGTTCCAGGGTCACCGTTCCGGAGGCGGCCATCACCAGGTCTGAGGCGGCCATTAGCAGATAGCGCTCCTCCGTTATAATTTTAAGGGGCAGATTGGTTCCTTCTATGAGAGGGGCTATATCCGCCTGCTTAAGGCTGGGAGCGAGGGGCAGGAGAAAGATGATATCGCGATGCCGTTTTTTTAGAAGGGCGGCAGTCTCTAAAAAGATGGGCAGCATGGCCCGGATCTCTTTGCGGCGGCTGCCGGGCAGTAGGCCGATGAGGCGTTTCCCCGGCGTAATATGATGGCGGGCTCTGAAGTCGGTTATTGCCTGGCGGCTGGGCGGATTTACCTGGTCAACAAGAGGATGGCCCACAAACTCCACATCTTGCATGCCACGGCGCTGGAAAAACTCCTTCTCAAATGGGAGAATAACGGCCAGTTTGGTGACTCGCTGGGCAATGGTCTTCACCCGCCCCTGACGCCAGGCCCATACCTGCGGGCTGATGTAATAGAAGACGGGGATTGCCAGTTTTTTGGCCTTGGCGGCCAAAATGAGATTAAAGTCCGGGAAGTCAATGAGGATGAGGAGAGCGGGCGGGCGGCGGCGCAGGTATTGGCCAATACCCTTTAAGGCCCGGCGGATAACCTTAAGCTGTGATAAGACCTCGGCAATGCCCACCACGGCCAGCTCCTCGGCCGGAAACATTATATCTACCCCAGCCTGCCGCAAATAACTCCCGCCCACGCCTCGAAAATTAAGATTGGGGCGTAGATTAAGCATCTCCGTTACCAGCCGGGCACCATGCATATCGCCGGAGGTTTCGCCGGCGATGATGACGATCTCATTATTATTGCCTTCATTGGTGGTCAATTTATGGGCCGTTTTGGATGTTATCGAGCTATGAGATCCGGGTGTTCGGCGCGGAAGTCGTTAATCAGCTCTATTATCTGGTGGGCGATCTTCAGGGCCAGACGCCCCTCGCGGCCGCTGACCATGGGGGTAGCCCGCTCTCTGATATTGAGGACAAAGGCCTTTAATTCCGTTTCCAAGGCGTCAGCGGTAAAGGTGAACTGCTTAGTGTCGTCACGGGGCAGGCCCTGGTTAGCCTTGCTCATGGGTAATTGTTTACTTATCCAGATTTCTTTTTTGCCGTAATCAAGAGAAATGTAGGACTCCTGCTGAAATATGCGCAATTTTCGGGTACTGGTCTTGGAGACCCGGCTGACGGTGAGATTAGCGGTGCAGCCATTTTCAAAAACCAGCCGGGCGTTGGCCATGTCCGAGGTGTCGGTAATGACTGAGGTACCCATGGCCAACACGTGCTTCAACGGTGATTTAACTATGTTCATGATGATATCCAGGTCATGAATCATGAGGTCAAGAGTAACATCAACATCGGCTCCGCGGGGGTTAAAGGCGTGCAGACGCTGGGCTTCGATGAATATGGGGGTGGTGATATACTGCTCCATGGCCATAACCGCCGGGTTGAATCGCTCAATATGACCAACCTGGATGAGGCGTTGGCATGATTCAGCCTTGCTTATCACGGCATCCGCCTCCTCCATGGTGACGGTCATGGGCTTTTCTATAAAGATATCAACCCCGTAATCGAGGCAGTCCAGGGCTGTCTGAGCATGCCCCTTCGTGGGCACCACAATACTGACGGCATCTACTAAGCTCAACAGTTTATGGTAATCATTGAAATGTCTTGTGTTCATCTCCTGGGCTATCTGCCGGGCTCGTCCAGGGTGAGAATCAGCGACTCCCACCAGCTCAACATCAGCCATATTTTTATATTTTTCAGCATGAAAGCGTCCGAGATAACCGACGCCAATCACCCCAATTTTTGTTTTATTCATCGTTTATTATCTTGTTCTCCTGTTTGATGATCTGTGTAAAGAATTTGACGCTTAGGTTCTGGCACTATTCTATGGCTATGGTGAGTTGATTTGTCCTTACTGACCCTGTGCCCCTGTTAAGAAGAGCTGCTTTGCTGATTTCTGCCTCAGTGGTGGAGAGGGCCGAGGGGTAAACTGGTCATGGGAGGGCGTCAGAGAGGCTGATATTCGGGCCTTAAAAAAAAACAGGATGGCAAAATCTTCAGCCAGGGCGGATAAAAGGCCCTGAAGAGTTACGGCAAGATCAGTATTTTTGATCAGCGTAAGCCAGCCAGCCGCCAGCCGTGACCAGCTCCTGGTCAAAGGGGTTTAGTTCAAAACTTGTGTGATGCTCTCCATTACCCAGGGCGGTTATTTTCTGCCCCTGTAGATCAATCTTGATATCTTTTGCCTCAATGGCGAATATGGCCTCAATATCCTCTTTGGGTAATTCAATGGCCAACATGCCGCAATTAAAGGTATTTTGGCGGAAGATACGGGCAAAACTCTCGGCTATTACCACGTTTATATTGTTTACCTCCAGAACCCATACCGCGTGTTCTCTTGATGAACCACAGCCGAAGTTCTGCCGGGTAACAATTACCCTGGCTCCTTCAAGGCTGGTTTGGGGGGTAAACCCATTGAGCTTCAAGTCTTCGAGGATATAGGGCTTCAGGGCCATCTTAGAGTTTTCCGTCAGATATTTGGCCGGAATTATCTCATCGGTATTAATGTCACCCCGATCAAGGAGTACACAGG
>CAZSOB010000232.1:0-2978 GCA_964608155.1 uncultured Desulfobulbia bacterium | reverse complement strand
ATATAAATAGTTATAAAATCATGCAAAGAATCCAAGACTTATAAATTATTTTACCTGCCTGGACTCCAAAGCTTATAATCTTGAATAATCCCGCCCCCAAACGCCTGTTTAACCTCATGCATTACACTTGGGCTCTGCTGGTTGTATGGACAATTATAGTCAGCGGACTTCTCGCCAAGGAAGTAATTGATATAAAGACCGCCACCAGGGCCATAGCCTTAAATACGGCCCGCGCTCACTTAAATAAAGAAAAGGCCTTCCGTTTCTGGGCCTACGCGCGTGGCGGGGTATATGTCCCGGTTACCAAAAACCTGCAGCCGAACCCATATCTGAAAATACCTGAAAGAGACATCACCACCCCCTCCGGCCGCCGCCTCACCCTGATGAACCCGGAATACATGCTCCGCGATTTAAACAATACCTTCTCCGGCCTCTATGGTGTCGCCGGCCACCTGACCAGTCTCAATCCCCTGCGCCCCGCAAACAAACCCGACCATTGGGAGACCCAGGCCTTAAAATCCTTTGCGCGGGGCAATAAGGAGGCCGTGGCCATAGTCAAGAACAAAAAAGACGGCAGCGAGGCCCTCCGCCTTATGCAGCCCCTCTTTGTAAGACCCATCTGCCTGCGCTGCCATGGCCAACAAGGATACAAGCTGGGAGATGTCAGGGGAGGGATTGGCATAACCCTGCCTATGAACGCCTTTCTTAGAGATGCCAACCGGCAAATAACGGTTCACGCTATCTCTCTGCTCCTCTTGTGGCTCATCGGGGATTTCGGTATTATTTCAGGCTCCAGCCGGCTTAAAAAACGTACTGAAGAGCTGGCCCGCTCTAATCTTGATCTCCAGCGGGAAATCGAAGTCAGAACCAAGACCGAGACAGCCCTGCAGCAAGAATCATCCTTCACCGCCGCCATCCTTAACACCGCCGCCGCCCTTATCCTGGTGCTAGATCCCCAGGGACAAATTATCCGCTGTAACCAAACCAGTGAAAGACTTACAGGCTACAGCATGAAAGAAATGAAAAACAAACGGTTCAGTGATATCCTGCTGCCAGCAACCGAGGCCCAACAAATTAATGAAGCCTTTGCCAATATCCACGAGCAGCCATTCCCTCAAAAACTGGAGCTTCATATTATAACCAAGGACAATCAGCACTTAGCCATTGAATGCTCTAACACCATCTTCACCTCCGACAGCGGTAAAATTGAATATATTATCAGCATTGGCATCGACATCAGCGATGAGCGCCAACTCCAGGAGCAATTGCTGCATGCCGAAAAGCTGAGTGCTGTGGGTAAACTTTCGGCCTCCATCGCCCATGAAATTAACAATCCTCTCTTTGGCATCCGCAACGTCCTCGAACTTCTGCTGGATAAAGGGCAATTAGACAATTCTAACCAGGAGTTCGCTAAACTGGCCGTTGCCGAATGTGACCGCATCAAGAGCCTGATCAAAAACCTCCAAGACTTCAACCGCCCCACCTCCGGCATAATGACTACAGTTGATCTCACCACCACCATCAACAATATGCTGATGCTCACCAAGAAGGAGATGAAAAATAAAGGAATTACGGTATGCACGGATTACGAGCCCAATATGCCGCCCATTCAGGCAATCTCCGACCAGATCAAACAGGTATTACTGAATCTGCTCAATAATGCCATGGAATCCTGCGGGCCGGGCAGCCGGGTAACTATTTCCACCCGGAAAATATCAAACCAGGCTATAATCAAAATCACCGATACTGGTAACGGTATCCCGGCGGAAAACCTCCCCCATATATTTGAACCTTTTTTTACCACCAAGGCGGCCGTAAAAGGTACCGGATTAGGTCTGTCGGTGAGTTATGGGATTATAAAACGCCACCAGGGTGACATCAAGGTAGAAAGTGAACTTGGCCAAGGTACTGTTTTCACCATCACCCTGCCCATCTCAAGGAAACCCACATGAGCAAAACAATTCTTTTAGTGGACGACGAAACCATTATCCTCAAGACCATCGAAGGCAAGCTAATTGATGAGGGCTTTCAGGTCTTTAGCGCTCCCAACGGCGCCGAGGCCCTGAAACAGTTCAGCGGCCTACCCATTAATCTGGTGATAACCGACCTGATGATGGAGGGGATGAACGGCATTACCGTTTTGGAAAGAATAAAGAAAGACTCGCCGAACACCGCGGTTATCATCCTCACCGGCTATGGAGACCTGAGCTCTGCGGTTGAGGCCCTGCGTCTCGGGGCCGATGATTACCTGCTCAAGCCCTGTGACCTGAACGAATTGATATTCCGCATAAATAAATGTTTTGAGAAGCAGGAGTTAAAGGATATGGTCAAGATGTATGAAGATATTCTGCCCATCTGCTTAGACTGCAAAAAGATCAGGGATGACAGCGGCACAAAACCCGGCAAAGGAAAATGGATGCCGGTGGAGGAATACCTGACCAAGAAGGCCGGTAAGAGTATGTCACACGGCTATTGCCCAGATTGCGGCAAAAAATTCTTAGATGCCATTGATAAATTTGGCAATTAGGGGGGCGACCAACAGACAGCCCGAGTAAAAAACTCCCCATATGCTGAGATCAGCCCATAGAAGTATCTCTTATTGGTGCGCCAGGAGGGATTCGAACCCCCGGCCTACGGATTAGAAGTCCGTTGCTCTATCCAGCTGAGCTACTGGCGCCCATGTCAATGAATGTTTGTACCAATTCACCAGGGGCACCCATTTGGAGTAACCCCGAGCCGTAAGAATGTTTTGCTATATAACATGAGGATGAGGGAATACGCAATAAGTTGTTATCCTGCTGAGCCAAATTAATTGCCCATATGGCGGCCAAACGCCATACGATTAGCCCCGTCTTCTTTACCAAAAATATAAAAAGCCCGCTAAAAATCAGCGGGCATAAAATACGGTATATCCGTATGCTCGAGAACCAGGCTAATTAACTGCCTCGCTCAATCGACTGCCAGCCTTGAATTTAGCA
>CAZSOB010000231.1:0-2981 GCA_964608155.1 uncultured Desulfobulbia bacterium | reverse complement strand
CAGGTAAGCGAGCTTGCGAGACTCCGGATTGGGTGCAGCTGAATAGTTACGTTTTGGAGAAGTTACCCGCCCACGCTATAACAGCCCGTATATAAAGACAAAGTCATCATCATTAATACTGATTCGCAGACGACCGCCGTGATTACGGCCGTAGACCTCCCAACCCGCTTCATTCTTGATCTCACATTTAAGACAGGAAGGGGAATGAATATCCCGTTGCCGGTCATTCCAGGCAATAAGCATGGCCTCCGGAATCTCCCATTCAGCCCTTTCTTTAGCAAGTTCAGCAGCCCGCCTGTAATCAAGCGCCTCACCCTCGACCTTAAGGTTAATACCACGCATGTTAATTCCTCCTATATGGGCATACCGGTTAAAACATGAATAACGCCATCATCATCTTTTTACACCTAACAAAATTATCTCGTCATTTGTAAACGATCAACAAACCACACTCTGGGCGGAGATCGCCCTCAAAGGTGTAAGCGTTTCAGGGGCGCCCTGATGTGCGCGCCCGGAGTCTCGCAGCAGGGTGTTCATGGAGCGCTTACCGTCATTTGACCAACCTTAACGACGCCAGGCCGCAGGAGACAAGGCTCATCTCCCTGACAGCCAATAATAGTGGATCCCAGACCACCTGGAGTGTGACCGCCGTCCAGAATATAATCCAGGCCGCCGCCAAATATCCTGCCCAGCCTAACAGCGTTCAAAGCTGGCGGCTGTCCTGATATATTAGCGCTGGTTGCGGTTATGGGCCGCCCCACCGCCATGACTAAGGAATGAGCCAGAGGGTGAGATGATATACGGGCGCCAATGGTACCAGAAGCGGCGGTAATCCGGGTAGGAAGCTCCGGCCTGGCGTTAAAAATGAGGGTAAGCGGGCCTGGCCAGAAACGGGCCATAAGAGAATTAAAGCAGAGCGGAATACCAGTACTTATCATGGGGAGTTGAGCCTGACTCTCTATAATAGTAAGTACCGGTTTGGAGAGGGAACGTTGTTTAAGAGCAAAGAGACGATCAAGCGCCTGACGGTTAAAGGGATCAACCGCCAGACCGTAATAAGTTTCGGTGGGAAAGGCGACAATACCGCCCTCTAAGATAATGGCTGCCGCCTCTTCAACAGCCAGAGCCGATTCTGAAACTAATGATAAAGTCATGTGCTTTAATGAACTATGGCAGTAAGTTCGCTTTCATATGGAAATGACGTTTGAGGCAGCAGCTATCCATATACTGTATACCTCCCGCAATTAATCAGCCAGCCCGGCCGAGGCTTTAGCCACATCTGCCGCCATCCGCCGTTTAAAGTCCACCAGCTTCTCGGCCATTTTATCATCGCTGAGCGCCATCATCTGGGCTGCAAGAATCGCCGCGTTTTTGGCCCCGGCCGGGCCAACCGCCATGGTAGCCACCGGCACCCCTGGCGGCATTTGAACGGTGGAGAGCAGAGAATCAAAGCCTTGCAAAGACGAGGAAGCCACCGGTACCCCGATAACCGGCAGGATGGTATGAGCGGCCAGCACCCCGGCGAGATGAGCGGCCATACCGGCTCCGGCAATGAGTACCCGCAAACCACGGCCCTTTGCCTCTCTGGCGTAATCTGCCGCCCGTTCCGGGCTGCGATGAGCCGAGGCAATAATAGTCTCATAAGCAATACCCATCTCCCGTAAAAAGGCAGTGCAGCCCTCAAATACCGGCAGGTCAGAAGCACTGCCCAGGACAATCCCCACCTGTATGGCGAGATCTCCAGCAGAACGCTCCAGGGCCTTGCGGCCAATATCGGTGCGATAAAAACAGCCCTGCCAATTTATCTTTTTTACCGCTTCATAGGCGGCAGCAATGGCAGCTTGCAGATTTGCCGCCCGGGCGGTAACCCCAAGCACCCGGCCGCCGGAGGTCACAACCTCACCCCCGGCCCCCTGCGAGGTACCGGCATGAAAAACCATTAGATCATCGCCAAAGTCCTGATCCAGGCCACTAATTACCCGCCCCTTCTCATAGCTGCCGGGGTAACCGTCAGAGGCCATTACCACGCACACGGTGGGCCGGGGATCAATTTCAAGTTGGACAGCGGCAAGATTCTCATCTATGACCCCCTCCATCAGCTCCACCAAATCAGTCTTGAGCCGCATAAGCAGAGGCTGAGTTTCGGGGTCACCAAAGCGGCAGTTAAACTCCAGCACCCTGGCCCGACCATCCTTAATCATCAAACCGGCATAGAGGATTCCTTTATAGGGCCGCCCCTCAGCAGCCATGGCCCGCACGGTGGGAAACATAATCTCAGCCATGACCTGACGCTCCAGCTCCGCCGTTAATACCGGGGCGGGAGAATAAGCCCCCATACCGCCGGTATTGGGGCCTTTATCACCATCAAATACCGCTTTATGATCCTGTGATGAGGGCAGCGGTACAATTGTCCTGCCATCGGTAAAGGCCAGAAAAGAAGCCTCCTCTCCGGATAGAAATTCCTCAACAATCACCCGGCTCCCCGCCTTGCCGAAAGCCTGGTCTTCAAGCATTAAATCCACCGCGGCCACGGCCTCGTCAACATTATTGGCAACTATAACCCCCTTGCCCGCTGCCAGACCATCGGCCTTCACAACGATAGGCGCCCCCTTCTCCCGAATAAAGGCCGCCGCTTCATCACGCTTGGTAAAAGCCTGGTAAAAGCCAGAGGGAATATTATATTTGGCCAGCAGATCCTTCATAAAGACCTTGCTGCCTTCCAAAGTAGCAGCCGCCCCGGAGGGGCCAAATGCCCTCAATCCACGAGACTCGAAATAATCAACAATCCCCAGAGTCAGAGGCTCCTCTGGGCCCACAAAGGTGAGATCAACCGCATTATTTACGGCAAAATCGGCCAGCTTTTCCACCTCGTTAGCTCCAATATCAAGGCATTGGGCCATATTTGCTATCCCGGCATTACCAGGGGCGCAAAAAATTTCCGTCACCCTATGGCTTTGTTTTAGTTTCCAGACCAGGGCATG
>CAZSOB010000230.1:0-2985 GCA_964608155.1 uncultured Desulfobulbia bacterium | reverse complement strand
TGGCGCTCAGCATCTCTTTTCTGAAATCAGCATGGGAATTTCGGCGGGTGAGCGTTTGGGGCTTATCGGTCCCAACGGAGCGGGGAAATCCACCTTGCTTAAGATCTTTGCCGGTCTTGAGGAGGTGGACAGCGGTCAGGTGTTTGCCAATAAAAAATGGCGTCAGGTCTATCTGAGTCAGACCGATGATTTACCCATGGAGCAGAGTGTTGAGGAATGTTTACTAACCGCGCTGGAGGGCGAGGCAGGCTTGGATGAGGCCGCCGCCTATGCCAGGGCACGGCAGATGGCTGGCCAATGTGGACTTTTTGACATGGAGCAGCCCGTTGGAGAGCTGTCTGGCGGTTGGCGTAAGCGTTTGGCCATTGGCCGGGCTCTGATTCAGCAGCCCGATCTCCTGCTCTTGGATGAGCCCACCAATCATCTTGATATGGCGGGAATTCTCTGGCTTGAGAAAATTTTGGCCCGGGCTCCCTTCGCCTTTATTCTCATCAGTCATGACCGTTATTTTTTAAACAATGTGACTAATCGGATTATTGAGCTTAATCAGGCCTATGCCGGCGGGTATCTTCGGGTTGAGGGGAGCTATGCCGATTTTTTGCACCGCAAGACGGAGCTGCTTGCCGCCCAAGAAAAGAGTGAGGCCGCTTTGAGCAACCGTTTGCGCCGGGAGACGGCCTGGCTGGCCCGAGGCCCCAAGGCCAGAGCTACCAAGGCCCGCTACCGTATTGATGCCGCCGGCAGTCTGCGCCGGGAGGTGGACGAGGTTAAGCGCCGCAATAATACGGGCGATAGAATGGCTCTGGGGTTTGAGGGAACCAAGCGGCAAAGTAAAATACTGCTTTCCGCCCATAAACTGGCAAAATCATTTGGCGGACGGCGGATTTTCGATAAACTTAATATCGAATTAACCCCCGGTTCCTGTATGGGCATATTAGGGAATAACGGCTCAGGCAAGAGTACCCTTATTCAGATTCTCTCCGGTCGTCTGCGGCCTGATGCCGGAACCATCAAAATGGTGGACGGCCTGCGGGTTGTGCTGTTTGATCAGAAACGGCAGGAGCTGGATCAGAGCCAGACCCTGCGCCGGGCCTTGGCGCCGGAGGGGGATTCGGTGATTTATCAGGGCCGGGCGGTGCATGTTGTCTCCTGGGCTCGCCGCTTTCTGTTTCGCAGCGATCAGCTTGAACTGCCGGTCAGTCGTTTATCCGGCGGCGAACAGGCCCGTATTCTCCTGGCTCAGCTTATGCGGCAGCCAGCCGATGTCTTGATGTTGGATGAGCCCACCAATGATCTGGACATCCCCTCTCTCGACGTTTTGGAGGAGGGGCTGGCGGAATTTGCCGGGGCCGTTATTCTGGTCAGTCATGACCGTTTTCTGCTGGATTCGCTGGCGGATTACATTATCGGTTTTGACGGCCGGGGCGGGGTAGAGTCCTATGCCGATTACAGTCAATGGCTGGCGGCGGTCCAGAAGGTTGAGAAGGCGGAAAAACTGCATAGAACAAAAGCCGTCAAGGCGGTTCAAGCCGTTCTAAGTAAACAGACCGGGAAAAAACTGACCTTGGGCGAAGAAATGGAGCTTAAGGTAATTGAGGACTCAATTGCCGAGGCCGAGGAAAATCTGGCTGCCTGTCAGGCCAGTCTGGAGCTCCCTGAAATTCAGAGTAAGGCGGAGGATCTGGCCGCCTGTTGCGTAAAGGTACGGGAGGCCCAGGAAAAAGTGGACGGGCTTTATGAGCGCTGGGAAGAATTGGAGCAGAAGGGAGATGGATGAAATATCAGACTTTTGTAACTATTTAGCTAAGGCGGATAACCTGCCCTAAACGATGAACTGTAACTGTTTAGATGTGCCCGAGATGTGGTTGATAATGCCGTCCAGCTATACATACGTATGCTGGACGGCATTATCAGCCGCAGGTAGCGCAGACTCCGGATTGGGTGCAGCTAAATAGTTACAGACTTTTAATCTTTTAAATAGGAGAAAATATGGCCTCTACTGTTGACGAACTAACTATAAATTATGAAGAGGACGACATCCTGGTCGTCAAGGAGCTTGACAAAGAAATTCTCACCAAGGGGGCCTGGGCTACCCTTATCTATCGTTATCAACAGTGGGATCGCAAGAAGGAGGAGTATGGATCGGATCGTTATACCATCAGGCGTTATCAAAAACGCAACGGAGAATATATACCCAAGAGCAAGTTTAATATCTCCAGCCGTGATCAGGCCGATAAGATTATTAAGGCCTTGAGTAAATGGCTGGAGGACTGAGCGCCGCTGTCCATATCAAAATTTTTATCTTATACAAAATTCTTGCAAACCGCGTATTTGGGCGGATAAAGGGCTGATCTTACCATCAATCTCCAGGAAGCTCATGCGGTATAATTCGCCAAATAAAAAATCCAACTCCTTAACCTCTATCCCCAATATCTCTCGGCCCCGGCGGACGTTATCCATTAGACGCGGGGCCTGGGTCAGATGATAGGGGTTCCTCGTTACTTCGCCCCGATGTTTATTGAGAGCGGCCAGCATGATGGCCAGGTCATGAGCTGAGAGGCCGACAAGGAGGTTGGGGGTCGTCATGGTCTGCCAAAATTCTGTTTCCACGAGAGTTATCCGCCGCTTGCGGCGGCCGCTTATGAGGGCATCCATAATGAGGTGATGGCAGCCTTCATGAGTCGGGTGGCGGTCGTTGGCGTGGGGCATGATGACGATATCAGGGTCTAAGCTGGCAAGATTAACAGCGGTCTCTTTGACCTTCTCCCGCCATTCCGGCTGTTGGCGGCTAACCGGGGTAATATTGTCAAGGCCCAGGGGGGCGGCAGTTAGCTGCCATTTAAAGCCGAGTACTTGGCAGGCTGCCTGGAGTTCTGTCAGGCGTTCTTGTTTACGGGCCTGATTACTGCCCAGGGTAATGGCCAGACAGGTAACTTCAGCTCCCTGCTCTTGTTTAAGGCGCAGGGCAAGAGCCCCGCACAGGGT
>CAZSOB010000229.1:0-3001 GCA_964608155.1 uncultured Desulfobulbia bacterium | reverse complement strand
TGGAGGATACCATTTACAAGACCAATATGGAGGCGGCCAAGGAGATCGCCTATCAGATGCGGCTCAAAAATATTGGCGGTATAATCATTGTCGATTTTATCGATATGGAGCAGGAGGCCCATCGGGAAGAGGTGGTTAGAATTCTGCAGGAGGCGGTTAAACGTGATAAATGCCGGGTTAATGTCCTTAAAGTCTCTGAATTTGGTCTGGTGCAGATGACCCGCAAGCGGAGCCGGGAGGATATCGTCCAGACTATGTGTGAGCCGTGTAATTGCTGCGCCGGTAACGGCTGGGTTAAATCACGCCGCACCGTGGCCTATGAGATTTTCAGAAAAATTGCCAAGGGGCGGATGCCGGGCATGGCTCGAGCCACCATTAAGGTCAACCCCAGGGTGGCTGCCATGATGCTTAAGGATGAGGCCGCCACTATCCATGAGATTGAGGATGAATTGGAAATTCAGATAATTATTGAACCGGACAGCCATTTGGCGGTGGAGAAGTACGCCATTCTCTGGGGTTCGGATAGCAGAATAAATAGCAAAACCGGTTTTTCCCCGCCCCAAAAGGCACGGACGTAGGGGCGTATTGCATACGCCCTTGGCGTGGGGGATCGGGTATAAATAATTGCGAATTGTACTGCCTTACTACCGCTTTTGCTTGACAAAAACAATGGATGTGGTAAGTAGTTCTGTTTCTTGAACTAATGTGGCCGTTGGGATGGAGTCGGTGACGGCGGTGGGTAATATAAATTGGAGGTAATTATGTACGCGATTATTCGTACTGGTGGTAAGCAGTATCAGGTAGAGGCCGGAGAGCGTCTGCGGGTGGAAAAATTGAATGGTAATGTTGGGGATTCCATCGTTATTGAGGATGTTTTGCTGGTCGCTGATGGTGAAAATATTAAGATCGGTCAGCCCGTTGTTGAGGGGGCTAAGGTCAATGCCAAGATCGTTGAGCAGGATCGGGAGAAGAAGGTTCTGGTTTTCAAGAAGAAAAAACGGAAGGGCTATCAGGTTATGAAGGGCCATCGGCAGTGTTTTACCAGTCTTGAGATTCAGGAAATTCAGGTCTGACAGCGGCGGGATAAAAAAGGTAACTATTCAGCAGCACCTCATCTTTGCCTTTTCGCATACCAAAGTATGCTTCAAAGTCAAAAATGAACAGGAAAGCGCAGACTCCGAACCTGAGGCACTTCTGAACAGTTACATTCAGTGGTTATTGCTAATTTCGGATATTTCGCTGAATAGTTACTAAAAAAGAAACTATCCGGCCCCGAGCGTTCAGTTTTATAGCGCTTCAATGGGTAAGATTACCAAATTAAGAAAATAGAGGTTTCGGTATGGCACATAAAAAGGCAGGCGGCAGTTCAAGGAACGGCCGCGATAGTCAGGGGCAACGGCGCGGCGTCAAACGTTTTGGCGGTCAAATTGTTAAGGCTGGTAATATTTTGGTGCGGCAGCTGGGAACCAAGATTCATCCTGGCACCAATGTGGGTTGCGGGCGCGATTATACCTTGTTCGCTAAAATCGACGGGGTTGTAACCTTTGAAGATTTTGGTCGTAATCGCAAGCGGGTAAGCATATATCCTGCGGAAGCAAATTAAAAACTCCTGTTTACAGGGTTAATACCGGACAGCTATTCTTGGCGGACGATCCTTAACGGGCGGCTGGCGGTGAATTGCTGATCCGGTTTTTTTATGGGCGGCGGTGAGATATGTCCTTTGTTGATGAGGCTAAATTTTTTGTTAAGGGTGGTGACGGCGGCCGTGGTTGTATGAGCTTCCGGCGGGAGAAGTTTGTCCCCAAGGGCGGACCGGACGGTGGTGACGGCGGTCATGGCGGCAGCGTTTATCTTGAGGCCAGCCGCAACCTCCTCTCCCTGACTGATTTTCAGTACCGTTCTCATTTCATGGCTGAGAACGGGGTGTCGGGCATGGGTAAGAAACGCCACGGCCGCAAGGGGGGCGATAAAATTGTCTTAGTTCCCCGGGGATCTTTAATCAAGGATGTCGAGACCGGCGAACTGCTGGCCGATTTAGTGACCGAGGGTGAGCGTTTTCTCGCTGCCGGCGGCGGAACCGGGGGGCAGGGTAATGTTCGTTTTGCCACCGCCCATAATCGGGCTCCACGCCGAGCCACGCCCGGTAAGCCGGGTGAGGAACGCTGGCTGAAGGTCGAATTGAAATTATTGGCTGACGTGGGCCTAATCGGTCTGCCCAATGCCGGTAAATCCACCCTGCTTTCCAAGCTGTCGGCGGCTCGGCCCCGGATCGCCGCTTACCCCTTTACCACTCTGCAGCCCCAGCTTGGTATCCTGAGATTTGAATATTCTGATACCCCCTGTGTTATCGCTGATATTCCTGGCCTCATTGAGGGCGCTCATCAAGGGGTAGGGCTGGGGCATACATTTCTGCGCCATATTGAGCGAACCAGGGTGCTGCTCCATGTTATTGATGCTGCCGCTCTTGATCCATGGCTGGATTATCAGGTTCTGGAAGAGGAGTTGCGCCTGTATCGGGACGAATTGGCCAGCCGTCAGCGCTTTATTGTCTTAAATAAGATAGATCTCATCGACGATGAGGAGCAGTTGGCGGAAATAATCGGCCATTTTCAGAAACATGGCCTGGAGGTTTTGAAGGTCTCGGCCTTAGAGGGCCTAGGCCTGCCGGAATTAAAGGATAAATTGGCCGCTATTATGGCGGTGGCAGAGGAATGACTTTTCAACTCGGTATTGATGAGGGCCTGAACCGGCGGCGCCAGCTTCTAAGCGGGGCTAGGCGTCTCGTGGTAAAGGTGGGGAGCGCTGTCCTCACCACCTCCCAGGGCTTGAACCGGCCGGTTATGGAGGAATTGGCTCGTGATCTCACGGCCTTGCGCCAGAGCGGTCTTGAGATTATTCTGGTTTCTTCCGGGGCCGTGGCTGCTGGCCGTAAGGCCCTGGGGCTCGGCAACCGGCCCTTGAATATGAAGGAAAAGCAGGCCGCTGCCGCCTTTGGCCAGAG
>CAZSOB010000228.1:0-3011 GCA_964608155.1 uncultured Desulfobulbia bacterium | reverse complement strand
TTTAGTGACAAAGTAAATGGAATTGTTTATAGAGATTGGTTTCTCTCATAAGCCCGGGTCTCAATAGCCCGAGCCAGGGTATGTTCATCGGCGTATTTTATATCCATGCCCATGGGAATACCACAGGCCAGGCGGGAGACAGTGGTCAACCCCCTCAGCCGCTCAAAGAGATAACTCGCCGTGGCCTCCCCAGGCACCGTAGAGCTGGTGGCAATAAGAACCTCCCGCACCCCCTCCTTCTTTATCCTGCGTATTAAGGCATCTATCTTGATTTCTGCCGGCCCTATACCGTCCATTGGTGACAATACCCCGTGCAAAACATGATAGAGGCCTTTAAAGCTGCTGGTCTTCTCAATGGCCAGCAGGTCATCAATACCCTCCACCACGCAAATCAGCCGTTTATCACGCCTGGAATCACGGCAGACAAGACAGGGGTCATCCTCGGAAAAGGCGAAACAGGTTCCACAGAGGCGGATAGCCGCATGCAGATCCGTTAGATCAGCCGCCAGGGCCCGGGCCTCAGAGGCTGGCCGGCGAAGGATGTGCATGGCAAGACGGGAGGCGGTCTTGGAGCCCACCCCCGGCAGACGGCCAAGATCCGCAATCAGACGGGCCAGGGGGGCCGGCATAATCTCCATCACTCCCGCCTCCCCCGCTTAACTGCCGAAAAGGCCGGAAAGACTGGCACCCATATTCAGGCCGCCGGTTAATTTGGCCATTTCATCCTTAGCGGCTTCTCTGGCCTTGCTCATTCCATCATTGACCGCAGCAATAATCAAATCCTGCAGCATCACCGGATCATCAGGATTAATGACCTCTTTATCAATATTTAACTCCAGCAGTTCATGGCGGCCATTAACCACGGCACTCACCATGCCGCCGCCCACGCTTGAGGTAATTCGCTGGCCGGCCAGCTCCTCCTGCATACCGGCAATGCGCTGCTGAAACTGCTGGGCCTGTTCCATTATTTGATTCATATCCATAAAAAATTCTCCCAATAATTATATTATTACCGATCACCTGCTTCTCGGGCCTGTTCTCACCCCGCTTACCTCGCCATTCAGGGCATCAACAACCATCTCCACTACGGGATCTCTGGTCAGGGCCCGACGTTCCTCCATCGGCTCGTCAACGTCATCTTCTCCGTTACTGCCGGCACTGACAATTTTAACCATCAGCTCCTTCTGAAAAAAATCCTGGGCAAACTCCGTCAGCAGCTTAAGGTTATCCACCTCCTGCAGAATAAGACATTCAGCGGGATCGTCAAATTTAATTATTAGTTCTCCATCCCGCTCATCTACCTTCTCTGAAAGTTGTAAAGTACCAGCCATCCACGGTTTACGATCCTTAACATGGCTGATAAATCCGGGCCAATCCCGCTCCAGAGGCTTAGAGGGGGGAAAAATCTCCTGAACCGTGTCCACAGGGTGAGACGGGGACTTTTCTAATGGTGGCGCAACTACCCTCTTTACCGATGGAGCAGTGGTTTTCGCGGCCGGTTGCGCTTGACTTGTTTCATAGGGCGCAGCATCTTCCCTTAACGGAGTGATCGTATCCTGAACAGGTTCCAAAGGAACGGGATTTATCTCAGCCCGGTCTTCTTCCGGCGGCCCGACCGCAGCCCCGGTCTTAACCTGTTGCGGCAATTCAGCATTTAAGGACTGAGGCACCTCGGACGGCGGCGGGCATGGTTCAGCCGCCAGCATAGAATCCAGGCGTCCCAGTAAACTAACCAGAGGCACAACACCACCGGCCTGGCCTGCCTTGACAAAAAGCATTTCCAGGGCCATCCGGGGATAACTCGACCTCCCCACCTCATCTACACCCTTGAAGACGATATTAAATATATTAGTGATTGTTTCTACGGAATATTTGTCAGCCAGGGCCCGCAAGACGGTCATCTCATCATTTGAAACATCCAGAAGTTCTGCCGGTTTCTGACAGGTCTTAGATATCATAAGCCCGCGCAGATACTGTAAAATGCCAAAGGAAAAGCGTTTCATGTTCATACCGTGGCCGTAACACTCTGCCAACAGCGCCAGGGCCTGGCCGGTATCACCGACGAGCAGCGAGGCCGTTAGACGATTGAAGACCCGGCTGTCCACCAGGCCCAGCACCTGAATAAGATCATCCTCACTAATGGATTCACCGCCAAAGGAGAATATCTGATCCAGGAGACTCAGGCCGTCACGCACGCTGCCATCGGCCTCCCGGGCAATAATCTCTATGGCGCCATCACTGATTTTAACCCCCTCCCTGCCGGCAATCCGGGTGAAAAATTCGATCAGCTCACCAAGGGCCACCCGGCGCAATTCATAGCGCTGACAGCGGGAAAGAATGGTAACCGGAACCTTATGGAGTTCCGTGGTGGCAAACATGAAAAAGACATGCTCCGGAGGTTCTTCCAAGGTCTTTAAGAGGGCGTTAAAGGCCTCAACCGTAAGCATATGAACCTCATCAATGACGACGATCTTATACCTCTCACTGGTGGGCAGAAAACGCAAATTCTCCTGCAATTCACGAATTTCATTAATCCCACGATTTGAGGCCCCGTCTATTTCATGAAGATCAATAGCGTTGCCGGCCTTAATTTCCGCGCAGGAAGAACAATGGTCACAGGGTACATCTTCATCCTGATGATGACAGTTCAAGGCCTTGGCCATAATTCTGGCCAGGGTCGTCTTGCCTACCCCGCGCACCCCGCTGAACAGCATGGCATGGGCAACACGGTTACGGCGCAGGGCGTTACGCAGAATACGCACTATGGCCTGCTGGCCGACAACGTCCTGAAATTTCTGGGGACGGTATTTTCTAGCCAGGACAAGATATGACATAAGATGTTTGTTTAAGAGGAGGCCAAATTCATTCCGAAAAAAACGTGGATACCGCTTTAAGCGGTTATTTTAATGGCAGGACAATTCGCAGGATTTTTTTTAAAAAAAAAGATAGCCAGGCACCCCTGCGGCACATAAAGGGTATCACTACCGTTGCTTCCTTCCGGATCTGGCGGG
>CAZSOB010000227.1:0-3034 GCA_964608155.1 uncultured Desulfobulbia bacterium | reverse complement strand
GAGAACAAGAGATCATCCATCGGCAGAAATAATTTACAAACGCTTACAGAAAAAACTGCCGACTATTGCCATTGACACTGTTTATCGAACCCTGGCCACCTATGATGAGCTTGGTGTTGTCAAAACGCTGCATCTCATGGGGGAACGAGCCGTGTTTGATGCTAACCTTGCCAAACACCATCATTTTGTATGCACCCGTTGTAAAAAGATAGAAGATGTATACTGGCCTGATTTTGACAGTACAAAACTGCCCGGAAAATTTAAAAGCCTTGGCTTAATTCAATCCCGTCACCTCGAATTTCACGGCCTTTGCCCGCATTGTCTCCAGGAGGCCGCAAGGTAGTTTTTTTTGCCCGGATATAAGAATGGATCTTACGTACTAACACTAACAATCTACAAAAAGCCATGTAACTTCTCCAAAACTAATGGTATCCGGTTAGACCTTTGCATTAAGGACGCTTGGTGGTTTTATGCCGGGAGACAGATTAAATTTTCCCCCTGCACCAAGGGAACTGAATTTTTTTCGCGTTTGTTGGCGAAAATTATTCTGTCCCCGAATCGGAAGCCGGAAAAATAAAATCAGTCCCCTTAGTCTTGTAAGCTTATTAATATAAATGCCAGTTCTTAACCGGATAGTGATTTACCAGCAGTTTTGGAGAAGTTACAAAGCCATTAATTAACCTAAAGTTGTAAAAGGAGATTGTATTATGCCAGAAAAGCAAAAGTTGACCAATAATGTCGGCGCTCCAGTGGGTGATAACCAAAACGTTTTAACTGCCGGCCCCCATGGCCCAATGTTACTGCAGGATGTATGGTTTCTGGAAAAGCTCGCCCATTTTGACCGGGAGGTTATCCCCGAACGTCGTATGCATGCCAAGGGCTCCGGGGCATACGGCACCTTTACGGTTACTCACGATATCACTCAGTACACCAAGGCCGGTATTTTTTCAGAAATCGGTAAAAAAACAGAATTATTTGCTCGTTTTTCCACTGTGGCAGGTGAAAGAGGGGCGGCCGATGCCGAGCGGGACATTCGTGGATTTGCCTTAAAATTTTACACGGATGAGGGCAACTGGGATCTGGTCGGCAATAATACGCCAGTCTTTTTTCTCCGTGATCCCTTAAAATTCCCCGACCTTAACCACGCTGTAAAACGAGACCCAAAAACCAATATGCGGAGTGCCAAAAACAATTGGGATTTCTGGACTTCATTGCCCGAGGCCCTGCATCAGGTGACTATCACCATGAGCGAGCGCGGCATTCCGGCCACATATCGGCATATGCACGGTTTTGGCAGCCATACTTTCAGCCTTATAAACGCGGATAATGAAAGGTTCTGGGTTAAGTTCCACTTCCACAGTCAGCAGGGCATCAAAAACCTGACCGATGCTGAGGCGGAAATGGTTGTTGGTAAATGCCGTGAGAGCCACCAGAAGGATCTTTATGAGAGTATTGAAAAGGGCGACTTCCCGCGCTGGACCATGTTTATTCAAATAATGCCGGAGAAAGAGGCCGCTAACTGCCCCTATAACCCCTTCGACTTGACTAAAGTCTGGTACAATAAAGACTATCCGCAGATAGAAGTAGGCGTATTTGAGCTGAATCGTAACCCGGAGAATTATTTTGCCGAAGTGGAGCAGTCGGCTTTCAATCCCGCCAATATAGTACCAGGAATAGGTTTTTCTCCCGACAAGATGCTGCAGGGACGACTATTTTCCTATGGTGATGCCCAGCGCTACCGGCTGGGAGTTAACCACCAACTGATTCCGGTTAACGCCCCGCGCTGCCCTTTTCATAATTATCATCGTGATGGTTCCATGCGGGTCGACGATAATCATGGCAGTACAATCGGCTATGAACCAAACAGCTATGGGGAATGGCAGGAACAGCCGGAGGCCAACGAACCGCCTATAGATATTGACGGTGCCGCCCAGCATTGGAACCACCGGGAAGACGATGATTACTTCACTCAGCCGGGCAAACTCTTCCGGCTTATGACTCCCGAACAGCAGCAGGTGCTGTTTGCCAATACGGCGAGAGCCATGGGTGATGCTCCCCTGGAGATAAAACGCCGCCATATCGGCAACTGTTCCAAGGCTGATCCCGATTACGGCAAAGGAGTTGCGGCAGCGTTAGGCATCTCCCTTGATTAATGTTTTTTTGCAGATAGACAAGTTACAGACCTTCAAATTAAGTTAAATATAGCCCCCCGGCCAGACCGGGGGGCTATATTTAACTTGACTGATAATTCCTTGACAAGCGATATACTCCGCTATATACATCGTATTAATGAAGAAACGACACACCTCAAGAGGTACAAAACAATCACAACCGGGCTATCACTGCCGAGGGCGGATATGGATTGAAAATAACGGCGAAACCTTTCTCGGCTTTGGCCGGGTGGTGCTGTTGGAACGAATCCATGAACATGGTTCCATTTCCCAGGCCGCCCGCTCCATGGAGATGTCCTATAAGCATGCCTGGGACTTGATCGACTCCATGAACCGGCAGGCCGGGAAGCCATTGGTTAGCACCAACAAGGGCGGACGGGGCGGCGGCGGAGCAAAGCTGACTGCCGCCGGTCAAAAAGCCATTAAGGATTTTACCGGGCTCCAGCAAAGACTTGCCGTTTTTTTATCTCAAGAGACAGAGAAACTGGGCTTATAACGGCCCGGATTTTTTTGTAACCACCGATGTATTTACCCAAATATATCGGTTAACAGCTACAACGACTCAAAGCTCCACGGCCGCCTAATGATTGAGATAGAGGTTCAAAAAAAATTCCCGGCTCTACGCATGGATTTCGCCTTTAAACTGGCCTCCAACCGGGCGGTATTATTCGGCCCTTCCGGCAGCGGTAAATCGAGCCTCCTCAAGATGATGATCGGCTTTTTCAGGCCGGATCAGGGCCGGATTATAGCGGCCGATACCATTGTTTTTGACAAAAAACAGGGAATTGAGCTACCGGTTCACCAGCGACAATTCGGTTACCTGCCCCAGGATTACACCCTCTTCCCCAATATGAACGTCAGGG
>CAZSOB010000226.1:0-3046 GCA_964608155.1 uncultured Desulfobulbia bacterium | reverse complement strand
CAAAGAAGCGGAATTTGAACTGCGGCGATATCAAGAAAACCTGGAGTTAATAGTATACCGGCGTACCACCGAATTAAAGGAGAAAAACCGTGAACTCCAGGATGAAATTGAAGAACGGCGGCAAATAGCGAGAGAAAAAGAAGGCCTGGAGGCTGAATTACGCCAGACACACAAAATGGAGGCCATCGGCACCATGGCTGCCGGCATCGCCCATGACTTTAACAACCTGCTCTCCGCTATTTTTGGTTACACAGAGCTCCTGAGCCTACAGTCAAACATCCCCGAAGAATCTCTCTCACATCTCCATAATATTACCAAGGCCGCCAGCCGGGCCCGAGAGTTAATCAACCATATACAAACCTTCAGCAAACCAGAGAAACAGGATTTCAGCCAGGTCAAACTGCCAATAATTATTGCCGAGACCTTAAGCCTCCTGCGGCCAGCCATTCCCACACAGATAAAGCTGGTAACCGACATCCAGCCTTGCCCGCCAATAATGGGAGGCGCAATTCAAATTCAACAGGTGCTGCTGAATATATGCACCAACGCCATCCACGCCATGCTGGAGAAGGGTGGCAGCCTGATTATTAAACTCAGAGTGCCGCCGCTTAATGACAAAAAAAGCAAGGCAAAATTTGTTGAGCTTGAAATCAGCGACACTGGTATCGGCATCAGAACCGAGAATATAGAGAAGATATTTGACCCATATTTCACCACCCAAATAGGTGGTGAAGGCACCGGCCTCGGTCTCTCAGTAGTGCATGGTATTATCCGTCATCACGGCGGCAGCATAACGGTCAACAGCACCGAAGGCCGGGGCACAACCTTTACAATTTTCCTCCCCTGCTTACCCCCACAAAAAGTCATCGCCAAAAACCTTTGACAAAGTCTATTTCGTTAGAAATTTAGGCACAGCCAAGGTGAAGATATGGCCTAATGTTTATTATTACGGACATCCCAAGAATGTGAAACTCCAGGCCAAGACCTCGACTCCGCAGGAAATGCCCTGATCTAAGAGCGCCGGACAGAGTGGAGGGCAAGCCAGCCTTTGGTCTATAATTAGTGAAAATCGCCACCATTTTCAAGGCTCAGAAGCGGGCTTACCCCCTTGGCTGACTTGATGAGTACGGGAACCCGCGCCGTTAGGCTGTTCAGATTAATCAAGGTCTGCGGCCCCAAAATACCATCGGGGCTTAATCCCCTTTGGCGCTGAAAGTCCTTAACCCTGACCAATAGATCGCCGGCCAGCACGGCGGGAACCTTGAGCGGATTATCCCGCCGTCCACTGACAGCGGCAAGCCGGGTGCCAAACCATGACAACCAGGGGGCGCCATGACCTGGTAACAGCACACCGCTGTAAGCGGGCGGTGTCCGCCATAAAACAATATAGGCCCCCGTCCAATATCTCTCAAGTTCTTCCACTCTTACCACTTCCCGCTTGCCGCCCACCGATAAGGTGGCTGAATCACCAGCAACAGCCGAGAGAGCGGCGTAATATTCCCCGCCCTCATCGTCAATAAAACGTAAAACCGCCGGGCGGTTAAGACGCCGCAGACCTCCCCAGTTCCCCTGCCGGTATAGACAATCGGCCCCCTCGGCCCGGGCCTGATTACAGGCCACCCGGTAACGGCTGGGATCGTAGCGCAGGCCCCATTGCTTAAAAAGAGCCCGAAAGGCCATAATCTTACTTCTCGAACGTGATTTTGCCGCTGGCCAGCGCAAATGGACTGCCGGCGCGGAATGCTGAACAAGGCGGACAACCTGCTTAACATCATGGGTAACAGGGGGAGTAGATTTACTCTTCTTCGCCGAGGTAGTTTTATCTCCGACGGCAGAATGCGAGGCAAGACACGCGGGGGCAGGAGCGGAGGCCGGCACAAACGGCCTGGAGGCAGCAGGTGGTTCAAAGCGCTCTAACAAGGGTCTGAACAAGGCATTTGCCCCAGACAGACTGCCGGGCAGAGCGCCATAATGAAAACCGGCCAGAACCGTAATCAACAGCATGGCAGTCAGTGCCCAGGGCCGCCAGACAGCGAGAGCCCCAAAACGCCGGCGGCCGTCATTCAACAACTCCTCGGCGGCCCGCACCACAATGGCCCGATTGGCCCGGGCAGCACCCTTGCTGTAGGCCCCGAGAAGGGAACGGTCACAGAGCAGGTTAATCAGCCTCGGCACCCCGCCGCTAAAGGCGAAAATCCGCCCCAGGGCGGCCGAGGTAAACAATCTCTGCCTGCTGCCGGCCACGGCGAGACGATGATTAACATAGGCACAGGTATCGGTTTTGGAAAGGGGGCCAAGATGATAGCGGGCGGTGATTCTCTGCTGCATCTGGCGCAGCTCGGGCCGTAATAATTTATCCCGTAATTCGGGCTGACCAAGCATGATAATGAGCAATAACTTCTGCTCATTGGTCTCCAGATTAGTCAACAGACGAATCTGCTCAAGAAGATCATGGCTCAGATTCTGGGCCTCATCAATAATCAATACCGGTTTACAGCCTTCGGCATGGGCCTCTAAGAGGTATTCGTTAATCAAATCCACCAGCAGCTTACCGCTGACCGTCGCCGGTGGATAGGCGATACCAAATTCATCACAGATAGAGGCCAGAAGTTCCAGGATAGAGAGACGGGGATTAATTATATAGGCCACCCTGGCGCTCTCCGGCATCTGCTCCAGCAGACAACGGCAGATGGTCGTCTTGCCGGTGCCCACCTCGCCGGTGAGAAGTACGAAACCAGCATCACTCCTGATTCCATACAACAAATGGGCCAGGGCCTCCCGATGCCGCTCGCTCATATAAAGAAAAGCGGGATCAGGGGCAATAGAAAAGGGTTTTTCCCGGAGGCCGAAATAATTCCTATACATGATTTCTCATTTAGCTGCAAATTGTTTATATATACTCTCCTATCGGTCTAAAATAGCAGATTATTTAAGAAAAAAATACAATTAATCTACCAGGCCCCTCTTCAGGCAATCAGGCGGCGCTTGAGAAGAACGGCTGCCGCCCAGGAAATAGCAAGGGTCAAGGCGGCAAACACGGTTAGAT
>CAZSOB010000225.1:0-3054 GCA_964608155.1 uncultured Desulfobulbia bacterium | reverse complement strand
CCAACCTTCTGAAAAAGGAGAAGATTCCCCATGAGGTCTTAAACGCCAAACATCACGAGCGGGAGGCGGAGATTATTGCTGAGGCGGGCCAGAGGGGCAGGGTGACCATTGCCACTAATATGGCGGGTCGTGGTACTGATATCAAGCTTGGTGAGGGGGTGGCCGATTTGGGCGGTCTGCATATTCTCGCCACCAGCCGTCATGAATCACGCCGGATTGATAATCAGCTTCGGGGGCGCTCCGGGCGTCAGGGAGATGCCGGCTCTTCAAGATTCTATTTGTCTCTTGAGGATGATCTGCTGCGGATATTTGGTTCCGACCGGATATCCGGGATCATGGAGCGTCTGGGGATGGAAGAGGACGAGCCCATTGAGCATTCTATGATTACCAGAGCCATTGAAAACGCCCAGCGTAAGGTGGAAGGTCATAACTTCGATATTCGTAAGCATCTGCTGGAATATGACGATGTAATGAATAAGCAGCGGGAGATTATTTATACTCAACGGCGCACCGTTCTGCAGGGTGAAAATATAAAGGATATGATCCAGGAGATGGTAACCGATGCCGCCTCGGCCATAGCCGCTGAGATTATTAATGATAATATCCCGGCGGAGGATTGGGACTGGAAGTCGGTTTCCGACCGGATGCGGGAGATGTTCGGGGCCGAAGTTGATATAACTAAGGATGAGCGGCGGGCGATGGATGGTGAAATCCTTACCGAGAGGCTGCGCCAGGAGGCCGTTAAGGCCTATGAGGCCCGGGAACTGGAGGTCGGCAGCGAAAATATGCGTCATCTCGAGCGCATGGTTCTGCTGCAGGTGGTTGATTCGCATTGGAAAGATCATCTCCTCAACATGGATCACCTGAAGGAGGGCATTGGTCTGCGGGGCTATGGCCAGAAGAACCCCTTGGATGAGTACAAGCGTGAGGGGTATGAGATGTTTGTTGACTTGATGGAATCAATCAAACAGCAGACCGTCGCCACCATGTTTATGGTTCGTTTGGTCTCTGAGGAGGAGATAGAGGCCCTGGAACAACAGCGGCGGGCCGAGCAGGAGGCCATGGAGATGAGACGTAATGATGATGAGGGAGAGGTCAAAAAGCCTATAGTTCGCCAGGGAGATAAGATTGGTCGTAACGCTCCCTGCCCCTGCGGCAGCGGCAAGAAATATAAACGGTGTTGCGGCAGGACAAAATGATATCGGCCGCCGGGATTAATGGTTTTGAATTTGCTGCGGCCCGGGCTGGGCTGCGGGGCAAGGACGGCCTGGATGTGGGGCTCATCGTCTGTCGGCAGGGGGCGGCGGCCGCCGCGGTATTCACCACCAATCTGGTGCAGGCGGCCCCGGTTATTCTGGGACGGGAACGGATAAAGAGTGGGCGGCTGCGGGCTGTTCTGGTCAATTCCGCCATTGCCAATGCCTGTACCGGGGATGAGGGAATGGCCAATGTTGAACGCTGCGCCGCCTTAACTGCCCAGGCCCTTGACGTCGATGAAGAGACAGTGTTGATGTCCTCCACCGGGGTTATTGGTGAGCAGCTGGAAATGGCGCGTTTTGAGGCCGTTATCCCTGAGCTGGCGGCCGGGCTCTCTCCTGATGCCCTGCCGGAGGTGGCGCGGGCTGTTATGACCACTGACACGGTGCCGAAAATATCAACACGTAAGGCCCGGCTCAGAGCGGCGGGGGAGGAAATTAAGATAAGCGGGATTGCCAAAGGGGCCGGCATGATTATGCCCAATATGGCCACCATGTTAAGTTTTATTATGACTGATGCCAATATAAGCCCGGCCCTGTTGCGGGCCATGTTGCCCGTGGCGGTGGAGCAGTCTTTTAACCGGATAACGGTGGACGGTGATACCTCCACTAATGATACGGTTATCGTCATGGCCAGCGGCCGCAGCGGGGGCCGTGAAATTAATGACCTTAACAGTCCTGAGGCCGCGCTCTTTGCCGGGATGTTGAATGAGATTACCCGTGATCTGGCCTTGCAGATTGTCGCTGATGGCGAGGGGGCGACCAAATTGGTGATGATTCAGGTGCGCGGGGCGGTAACTGATGCTGAGGCGGAATTGGCCGCTCGAACGGTGGCTAACTCCGCCTTGGTAAAGACGGCGTTTTTTGGTTCAGATCCTAATTGGGGACGGATAATGGGGGCTCTGGGGCGTTCAGGGGCCGCCTTTAATCCGGCAAGAGTGACAATCTTAGTCGGTGACGGCGAGCTGGTAAAAAAAGGGCGTTTACTGTCGGCGGCAGCCGAGCGCTCCGCGGCTCAAGCGATGGCTCAAAAGAAATTTTCCCTGACCATTGACCTAAGAGCAGGAGACGCCGAGGCCGAGATTTATACCTGTGATTTGTCGCTTGATTATGTGCGGATAAACGCCGATTATCGTACCTGATTGATTTTGAATCAGAGCGCCTTGAGAGAGGTATTATTGGTCGTTATATCTTTTCATTCGATGTTCGGTGTGTTGGCTGTTGGACGTTACTTGTAAAATAAATAGCGGAGCCCCAGTTGCCTGAGCTGAATAATTACCAGTTAGTAACTGTTGTCACCATTAATAAAATTCCCCAGGCCGCCCAATATTGAGCCTTCACCCCGGCTGCCGCCATTAACCGGCGCGGCGGCCAGCATGCGGCCGGCGAGACGAGAGAAGGGCAGGGACTGGAGCCAGACCCGGCCGGGGCCTTCGAGATTAGCAAAGAAGAAGCCCTCGCCGCCAAAGAGGGCGCTCTTGATATTACCGGCCTGCTGAATATCAAAATGAACTGCCGGTTCTATAGCCACTACGCAGCCGGTATCCACCTGTATACGTTCACCCGCGGCAAGTTTTCTCTTAATGACGGTGCCGCCGGCGTGAATAAAGGTCATCCCGTCACCTTCCAGTTTCTCCATGATAAAACCTTCACCACCGAAGAGACCAGTCATTATCTTCTGCTGTAGATAAATGCCGATGGAAACGCCCCGGGCCGCGCAGAGGAAGGCATCTTTCTGGCAGATCAGGCAGCCGCCCATATCCGTTAGAGAGATGGGGATAATATTGCCGGGGTAGGG
>CAZSOB010000224.1:0-3062 GCA_964608155.1 uncultured Desulfobulbia bacterium | reverse complement strand
TCCATTACCTTGAACATACGGGCATTGGAGATGGCAATACCCACCTGTTCCGCCAGGGCCATGGCAAAGGAAATCTCGTCATCGGTGAATAAACGGTTACTCTTGGTTAAGAGACGCATAACGCCAATAATTGAATCCTGAAACAGGATGGGCAGGCTTAAAATACTCTTGATACCCTCGCGGCAAACCGCCTCACTACCATGATAGCTGGAATTTTTATCAAGATCGGTCTTGGCAACGGGATAACCGGCCTTAATCATCTCCATAGTTTCATCGGTATCAATGGTCTGACGAGATAGATATTCAAGGGATAGACCATGCGCCGCGCCCATGACAAAAGTCTGAGTTGATGGATCCAATAAACGAATAGTGCAGGCATCGACATCTAAAAGTCCGGGCAGCGTACTGACAATGGTGTCCATCACCTGCTGGTGATCCAATACCATGGAGACCAGTCTTGTCACCTTTTGAAAGACCTTCAGAAACTGTCGTTCTCTGGTCTGGGTCATGGCTGCTGTCCGAGGCATTAGTTCCTCATCCCTTTACACTTTGAAGAACCTGTTCTACCTTGGCCTCTAACTCATCACGGTCAATGGGCTTGACGCAATACTCGTCGGCCCCTATGCTCATCGCCTCACGCGCGGTTTCAATGGTGGGATAACCGGTGAGCATGATGGCATGCATCTCCGGCTGGATCTCCTTAAGCATAGCCAGCACCTCGATCCCGCTTAATTTTTTGAGCTTAATATCCAAAATCGCTAAATCAACTTTATTCCCCCTGGCAAAGTCAATGGCTTCATCCTCCTCCGTAAAGGTGTGAACATTATGCCCCTTTTTGGTAAGAATCTTACCGATGAGTACAGTCGCGTCCAAGACATCGTCCAATGCTATTATTTCGGCCATGATTTTTCCTCTTTAAATGGATTAGCGTCCTTTTGAGCTGTTAGCTTCCGCCTCTTCCGAACAGGGCAGGATAATGGTAAAGGCCGTGCCCCGGACATTTTCGCCCAGCTTCCGATCCAGGGCCGGGCTTTCGACTTCTATGATGCCGCCATGATTCTTAATTATCCCATAAGATACCGACAGACCAAGCCCTGTCCCCTTGCCCACCGGTTTAGTAGTGAAGAAGGGCTCAAAGATCTTTGCCTTTACCTCTTTCGAAATACCCTGGCCTGTATCACGTACCCGGGCAATAACGTGCCTATTTCTGCTGTCGTAATGGGTAGTTATAAAAATATCACCACCGCCAAGCTCTTCCATGGCATGACCGGCGTTATTCAACAGGTTGACAAACACCTGCCGAAGTTTTTCGGCATCTCCAACAATCTCCGGCAGACTTTCTTCAAGGTTTAAATGAATATTGATGTGATCCAAATTAATATTATGCCCGGTTACGGCAATAACGTCACGAAGCACTTCATTAAGGTCAATATTCATCTGAATTCCACCGGACTGCCTGGAAAATTTGAGCAAATCGGCAACAATCTTACGACTGGCCCTGGTCTGACGTTCTATAACGGTCAGATTCTCGTATGCCTCAGAGTCTTCCGCGAAATCATCCTTCATCAACTGAGTGTATCCAAGGATAATGCCGAGGGGGGTATTAATCTCATGGGCAACTCCTGCTGCCATCTGACCCACCGAAACCATTTTTTCATTGGAAACCAGTTGCTCCATCATGGTCTTCACCTTGGTCAAATCCTTGGCAATACCCTCACAACCCACTATATAGTGATCATCGTTGTATATGGCAGTGGCCGAAATCAGGACATAGATAATAGAACCGTCTTTTTTCTGGAATTCGACCTCAAAATCCTTGATGTACCCCTCCTCATCCAACATCTCGTAATAACTGAAGACATCATCTTCATTATGGAATATCTGATATAGATTCAAATGCGGTTCCTTATCTTTGCCATAACCTAACATTTCAAGGCCTGATTCATTAATTTCCAGTAAATTATTGGTCGTATCACCAAAAAAAATCATATCCTTGGAATTAGAAAACAGATGGCGGAATTTCTTTTCCGATTTTGACAGTTCAAAGGTGCGTTCCTCTACCTTATCCTCAAGATGCAGATTAAATTCCTTCAGTTCAGCCGCGGCTTTTCTCAACCTCAGATTGGCATGCTTCAGCTTAGAGGCCTTTTGGTCAACAGCTTCATAAGCCTGAACACTTTTATTGTAAAAAATGGTCACCGCCGATACAGAAATCAAAAGCAGCGTATTTACCCCTCCGGAATAGGGGGCGATAGAGGCCCAGATTCGATCGTCTCCCGCCATCAGGAGAAACTGTTTGACAATATGTCCCACCGCTCTGGAGACGGAAAAAGCGGATAGAGCCATACAAAAATAAAAGAGAAAACCCCATAAAAAATTATCCCGTTGTTTGCGGGAGAGCAAATAGGCATAGCGCATGGCGAGGAAAGAAAAGATAATATCCGCTACGGAGCCTGCCATATTAACAATATTAATAGGGAATAGGGGCAGAGCGCTCATTTCCCCTCCCCTCGCCCGCCCTGCTTCTCCACACTCCTATATAGAGCTTTGAGACCGGCAAACAGGAAAAACAAGGCAGGTACGACTATGACATGATCAAATTTAGCGATATAATAAATAATTTCCCGCCCACTTATGGGGCCGAGCAGTCTGGCATGGAAATACCCCAAAGTCGTGGATATATTTTCCGTCCTGATGGATACCCCTGTGGCATGGCCGACAAAGGCCATAATATTCCAGACAATCATCAACACACAAAATACCTGCAAATAGCGCCAGCCCTTGCTGGTAAAAGAACTGCGCCTTATATCCCATAGCAAATAGCTGAGGGCCATAATGAAGAGAATATGGGCCATTTGATGGACATAAAGACCTTCAGGAGCGCCATGGGTTTGCAGAGCCCAAGCATTATTTGGTAAAATAAAGAAAATAACCGCGAAGCACCAGAAACAGGTCTTACACCGGCGGCATTTTTTTTGTTTTAATAAAGTTTTCATAAGGAAACGAAAATTATTAATATTTTTTTGTAATTTATGCTTTGCCTGTAAGCATATAGTGTACCG
>CAZSOB010000223.1:0-3073 GCA_964608155.1 uncultured Desulfobulbia bacterium | reverse complement strand
TCCGCCTGGCGGCAACTTTTAATATTCCAGCTCCGGTTAATGAACGATTAACCGCCCTGGTTTTGAAAATATCAACCTCCCGCCTCGGCGGATAACAATTATGCCCGGTCACCTGGGTGCAACGAAACATGAAAGTCGTGGCAAGGCCAACATCCCAGGCAGATGACTTTCCTATAAAATTAAAGAGGAAATATAATGACCAATTATTTTTTTACATCGGAGTCTGTTTCCGAGGGCCATCCCGATAAAGTCGCAGACCAGATTTCAGATGCTATTTTAGACGGCCTGCTGGCCCAGGACCCCGCCAGCCGGGTGGCCTGTGAAACCATGGTGACCACTGGCATGGCGGTAATTGCCGGCGAGATTACCACCTCGGCCTGGGTGGATATACCGCAGATTGTCAGGGATACCATCCGGGAGATTGGCTATAATTCATCGGACATGGGATTTGATTCGCAATCCTGTGCCATTCTTACCAGTATTGACAAGCAGTCAGCGGATATCGCCCAGGGGGTCAATGAGGGTAGCGGCATTGATCTTGATCAGGGCGCCGGGGATCAGGGATTGATGTTTGGTTACGCCACCAATGAGACCGAGGTCTTGATGCCCATGCCCATTACTCTGGCCCATCGGCTTATGAAGCGGCAGTCCGAGGTCAGGAAGGCCGGCAGACTCCCCTGGCTGCGGCCGGATGCCAAGAGCCAGGTAACAATCGAGTATGAGAACAAACGTCCTAAACGGATTGATACGGTGGTTATCTCCACCCAGCATTCTCCTGACGTTGACTATGAAGATTTAAAGGCCGGGGTTATGGAGGAGATTATCAAACCCATTCTGCCTGCCAATTTTATAGACAAAGACACCAAATATATGATTAATCCCACCGGCCGTTTCGTGATTGGCGGCCCGGTTGGTGATTGCGGTCTCACCGGCCGTAAAATTATAGTTGATACCTATGGCGGTATGGGTTCTCATGGCGGCGGCGCCTTTTCCGGCAAGGATCCCTCCAAGGTTGATCGCTCCTCCGCCTACATGGGGCGTTATGTGGCCAAAAATCTGGTGGCCGCTGGTATTGCCGATGAAATTGAGGTGCAGATTGCCTATGCCATTGGCATATCGCAGCCGGTTTCTATTAATGTTAACAGCTTTGGCAGCGGCAAGATTGCCGATGGTGAGATTAAAAAATTAATTCTGCAGCATTTTGATCTGCGGCCCAAGGCGATTATCCAGCATCTTGATCTCCTGCGGCCCATCTACAAAAAGACCGCGGCCTATGGTCATTTTGGCCGTGAACGGGCCGAATTCACCTGGGAAAATATCGATAAGGCCGCGGTGTTAAAATCTGATGCCGGTTTGTAGAGGATTAAGTCTGGTGGTGTTACTCGGGAGACAGATTAAATTTTTCCCCTAAATCAAGGGGGGACTGAATTTTTTTCGCGTTTTTTGGCGAAAATTATTCTGTCCCCGAATCGAAAGCTGGAAAAATAAAATCAGTCCCTTTAGTGCCGTAAGCTTATTAATATCAACGCAAATTTATCAACACTATAAAAAAATAAGGGGCAGAAATGACAGAACCATTAAAAGAGGGTAATTATAAAATAGCTGATTTGGGCTTGGCGGAATGGGGTCGGCAGGAGCTTGCCATTGCCGAGAGCGAGATGCCGGGGCTAATGAGTCTGCAGGAAGAATATGGCAGTAAGCAACCCTTGAAGGGAGCCCGAATTGCCGGTTGCCTGCATATGACTATTCAGACGGCCATGCTCATGGAGACTCTGACCGCTCTGGGGGCTGAACTGCGCTGGTCATCCTGTAATATTTTTTCAACCCAGGATCATGCCGCCGCTGCCATGGTGGCGGCCGGCATTCCGACCTTTGCCTGGAAGGGTGAGACGGAAGAGGAGTCTCTGTGGTGCATCCGGCAGACCATTGAAGGCCCAGACGGCTGGCGTCCAAATATGATCCTTGATGACGGTGGTGATCTCACCAGGGTCATGCACGAGGAGTATCCCGAATTGATGAAAGATGTTCGTGGAATTAGTGAGGAAACCACCACCGGCGTTCATCGTCTGAATGAGATGGAGCAGGATGGTCTTCTGAAGGCTTCGGCCTTCAATGTTAATGACTCGGTGACCAAATCCAAATTTGATAACCTTTATGGCTGCCGGGAATCCCTTCTTGACGGGATAAAGAGGGCCACTGATGTCATGATAGCCGGCAAGATCGCCGTAGTCTGCGGTTACGGTGATGTGGGTAAGGGCTGCGCCCAGGCCTTTCGCGGCATGGGGGCTTCGGTATTGGTAACAGAGGTTGACCCAATCTGCGCCTTACAGGCCGCCATGGAGGGCTATCGGGTAGTAACCATGGAGGAGGCCGCTCCCTTGGGGGATATCTTTGTCACCTGTACCGGTAATATTCAGATTATCACCAGGCCCCATATGGAGGCGATGAAGGATGAAAGCATTGTCTGTAATATCGGTCATTTTGACAGCGAAATAGATATTGCCTCTATTCGAGATCTCAAATGGGAGAATATTAAGCCCCAGGTGGATCACGTTATTTTCCCGGACGGCAAGAGAATCATTATTCTCGCTGAAGGGCGGCTGGTTAATCTTGGCTGTGCCACCGGTCATCCCAGTTTTGTAATGAGCAACTCCTTCACCAACCAGGTAATGGCCCAGATTGAGTTGTGGGAGAACTCAGAAAAATATGAGAACAAGGTTTATTTTCTGCCCAAAAAGTTAGATGAAAAGGTGGCCCGCCTCCATTTGCGGAGAATTGGCGTTCATCTCTCGACCCTGAGCAAGGAGCAGGCCGATTATATCAGGGTGGCGGTGGATGGCCCTTATAAACCGGAGTATTATCGTTATTGATCTGGCCTGGGGTGCTGCTGAACAGTTACGCTCTGGGGTTATCGTTACTTTTAGGCATTGTGCTGAATAGTTACTAAAATTTAACAGTCTGAATTAGACGGGGAATTTTACTCTTTCCACGGTCTTTAAAGACAATATTCAACGAGCGTTGTAATATGAAAAAAATTATCTATCTGGTAAGTATTATCATTCTAATTACAAGT
>CAZSOB010000222.1:0-3077 GCA_964608155.1 uncultured Desulfobulbia bacterium | reverse complement strand
TCCATATTGGGCATTTGCATATCCATGAGGATAAGATCAAATCGTTCTTTTTTTAGCTGTTTCAAGGCCAAGAGACCATCTCCTGCCGCCACCACCTCGCAGCCGGCCTTTTTTAGCATAATAGTGGCCAGACGCTGATTAACCAAATTATCTTCCACCAGCAATACCCGCAGGGAGAAGCTCTTATCAGCCGCCGTTTCACCGCTCTGCCCTCCAATCTCTATCGTTTTATCAGTCGCAGCCGGCAGTCTCAATTTAATGGTAAAGCAGAAGGTGCTGCCCTGCCCCGGAGCACTTGTCAGGTAGACCCGCCCGCCCATGAGGGAAACCAACTGACAGGTTATGGCCAACCCCAGACCAGTGCCGCCAAAACGCCTGGTGATGGTGCCATCCGCCTGGGTAAATTTTTCAAAAATGGCGCCCTGCTGTTCCACCGAGATACCAATGCCGGTATCAGCTACCATGAAGCGTATCATGACCCCGTCATCCTGGCCCTTAACCTGCTCCACCGTCATGGTCACTCCGCCGCGGCTGGTAAACTTCATGGCGTTACCAACCAGATTGACCAATATCTGCTTTAAACGATTTCCATCACCAAGAAAGACGCCCGGCAGCCGTTCGTCAATCAGGCAGTTAAGCTTTATTTCCTTATCATTGGCTGGTTTCATAAACATAGCCGCCACATTCTTGACAATTTCCACCAACGAGAGGGGTTCACTAACTATATCCAGCTTACCGGCCTCAATTTTGGCAAAGTCCAAAATATCATTAATCAGGCCCAGAAGACCATCCCCGGACTGTTTTACAGTATTTACATACTCCGCCTGCTCGGGGTTCAGCTCGGTATCCATGAGCAGGTCGGAGAAGCCGATAATGGCGTTCATCGGGGTTCGTAATTCATGGCTCATATTAGCCAGAAATTCACTCTTCAGACGGCTGGCCTCACGCAGTTCCTCGTTGGCCCTTTCCAGATCCTCGGTACGGGCGGCAATCTCGCTCTCCAGATTTTTGGCGTAGTTTCTATCTTTTTCCTTAATCAAGAGATACTGGCGATGATTATGCTCGATTAATTCATGATGCTGGTAATTAAGAACCTTTATCTCGCGCTGTAACTGTTCGTTCTCCGTCCGCACCAGTTTCTGCTCCATGAGCAGCAAGACATGGGCGGTGCAGTTAGGTATCATCGTGGCAGTTAGAGCCCGGCAGGATGAGCAATCGCCCATGGGCGGCCAGGTTAGCAATACCGCTTCCAGCTCCTCCACCACCAGCCCGATCATGGCCCGCCCCTGACGATCGGCGAAGAACAAAGGCTCTGCGGCCTCCTTTACGGCCTGAATATCCGCCGCGCTAAAACGATCTTCAAGATCACCACCAGATACCGGGCTCAGACCGTCCCCGTCCGCCTTTAATAAATAGAGCTCAACATCCGGCATCAGGGCGGCAAAGGTCTGGACAAACTCCCGCTCACGGGCATCATCATCCTCCAGACCAGCAAAGATATCATCAATCACCCCTGACATTGCTCCCTACTCCTCTGATTCATAGAAAGATTTGGCCTTGGCGATCTCTCCAGGCGCGTCCCTGACGATGATTTTGTAGTTATCCAGCATAGATTTAACATGTTTAACGAGATGATTCGGCAGAGGTTCAACTTTACCACGTAGCATGGAGTATCCCATCTTACTGGCAATGAACTCCGCTAATTGCAGGATACCAGTTATACTTTCGGGCCTGATACTTTTATCGCTCTTATGATGGAAACGAATGGCCTTCATAACATCAGAGGGCATATTCCAGCTCTTGGCCAGATTATAGCCGACCCGGCAATGATCTGTCCCAAGCACCTCCTCTTCACATTCAATCAGGGAATTGTGGCCCGGCTGGTACAATCGGCAGGCCTTTCGTAATTTATCACCCACCACCTGGTCAATGGCTATGAGGCCAACATCATGGATAATCCCGGCCAGGAAAAGATCCTCCCTGGCATCGCCGAATATCCTCTTCCCCACCATGTCCGTCAAGATGGCCACGGTGGCTGAATGAAGCCACAGCTGCCGACGGGAAAACGCCCCCTCCTCACTATCACTGCCGCAGCCAAATATATCCCGCAGGGCCTCCACCGCCACCAGATTACGCAGGCTCTTCATCCCGACAAAGACCACAGCCTTGCTGATAGACTCCACCCGTCCGATAATCCCGAAATAGGGGCTGTTCACCAAGCGCAGCAGACGGGTGACTAAGAGGGGATCAAGCTGAATCACCTCCTCAAAATCCTGCATGGTACTATTATCATCATTCACCATCTGGGTTACCTTGAGGGCGACATGAGGCAGGGTCTTACTGTCCTTAAATTCGGTAATTATATCTTCAGAAACAGACATAGAAATCCAATCAGTTTTGGCTCGTTATCAGACGGCAATATCATCAAGGGCCAAGATCATATCCTCCAGGACAGCGGGATCAAGACCAGCCAGATCCGCGGCCCGCCCCCTTTTTTCAAATTCATAGGCCACGGCCCGCAGGCTCTCAAACCCCAGGCTGGCAGCGGCACCCTTGATACTGTGGGCGGCATCAGCCACCCCATCGCCATCAGCGGCCTTCAAGGCCGCTTTAATCTTTTGTAAATCATCCCGAGAGGAACTGCGCAGCAAACCAAGTAATTCCGTTAACAAATCATGATCATCACCGGCCTGCTCCAGGGCGAATTTCTTGTTCCATTGTAAATCACTCATTATGACCTCATAGCTGAATTTTATTTTTCACGCACTTACAGTTCACAGTTCATGGCAGTTTATCCACCCTGGCTGAATAGTTTATATGAAAGTCACTAACCAAGGATATTGGCATTGCCATGACTTTCATGTTTCGTTGTACCCGGCCGGGCATGGCTGCTACAATAAATAATATAAAACAATTGAGCTGGAGACAAATTTTATTTTTTTTCAGAAGGCTGTCCGGGAGTCTTTTTAGGTGGGGAAAAACTGCCGGCAACCTAAGCCCCATCCGTATCTCAAAAAACAGTATTGAAATTAAAACAAAAAGAAGCTAATAGTTAACCCTTTCCAAAGCCCTGAAAA
>CAZSOB010000221.1:0-3078 GCA_964608155.1 uncultured Desulfobulbia bacterium | reverse complement strand
TCGCTGAACAGGATTTATTTAAGGCCTGCCGGGTATTATTTGGCGGTGAGATCCAGATAAACCGGGGTTTTCTGGAATATTTACAGCCCAACGGCATTAAAACTGCTTACCGACGCCGGGCCAGGGAGACCCATCCCGACATGTTGACCGATGTCGGCAAGGCCGCTTCACGCCGTGGTGCCGAGCTCTTTCAGGGAGTTCAGCAAGCCTATGAGAGCCTGAGAAGCTATCTTGACGCCCGGGAACGCGGCCTGGCGCAATTCCAGGCCGCACCAATAAACACAGCGGGGAGATCAGCAGCTGCCACCAAGCGTTGGCAGCACAGCCAATCATGGACTCAGCGTCCCCAAACCGCTAAGGGAAAGCAGACCTCCACCCGCCAGCAGCCCAAGCAGTCATCATCCCAGCGCCCGGGCTGGACAGCAAATTACCAGCAAGCCTCACCAAGCCACCAGATTCCGCCCCGCAAACTGCTCTTTGGACACTATCTATTCTATTCCGGTGTAACCAACTGGCAGACCATTGTCAACGCCCTGATCTGGCAGCGCACCAAGCGGCCGCGCCTCGGTGAAATTGGCAAAACCTTTGGCTGGCTTACCTCAGGTGATATTGTCCACATCCTGAAATCCAGACGGCTGTCCGATTCCTTTGGCTGCTCCGCGGTGAAGCTGGGACTATTGACCGAAAATCAGGTTCGGCTCATGGTCTTTAAACAGCAGCGCCAGCAAAAAAAGTTCGGTGAATATTTTGTCCACCACAAACTGCTGACCCATAGTCAACTTGAACGGCTGATTAAGAATTTCCGCTATCATAACATCTCCGTAAGCATCAACCGCCGGGCCTCCTGACAACCATAAGCGATTAGGCACTACCCTCCCTTGATTTACACTAATTTAATATATTTTCTCATCGTCATCCTGGTGCTCTCAACCAACAGCGTCCCGGAACGGCCGCAACTCCCTATTTTCACAGCCCTTGGCATTTTTATCGTTAAGACCATCATTTATCAGGGGCTGTTAAAACGAATTTTCAGCTCCCGGCTCCTTAGCGGCGCGGCTTACAGCAACGCCGAAAGACGGGCCTCTATCCTGGCCATTGTCTTTTTCAGCATAGATATATATCTCCTGGATTTTCAGTACTATTGCGGCCTGCTGCCCATGGCACGGGCGATGCCTTCCATAATTGATTTAGGCGGTCTGCTGCTCTTCATGGCTTATCTGATCATGATGTGGGCCACGGCTGCCGCCCCTTATAACCGCCTTTTCGGACAAGGCCATTCCACCAAAAAATTTATCAGAACCAATGTGGAAAGCAATCTGCCCATCATTCTTCCCTGGCTGATTTTATCCATACTGGCCGATTCTCTGCGCCAGGCCCCCATTCCTCTGCTCAAGACCGTTCTCAACTCTTCATGGGGAGAGCCGGTTATTTCGCTGTTATTTTTCATCTGCCTGGCCCTGACCTTTCCGGCCCTGATTGTCAGAATCTGGAGATGCACCTCCATGCCGGACGGCCCTGAACGCCGCCGTCTCGAAAGTTTCTGTCGAAAATACAAGGTTGGTTACACCGACATTATGATCTGGCCCATGTTTGAGGGCCAGGCCCTAACCGCCGGAGTTATGGGCATTATCCCCGGCTGCCGTTACCTGCTCATAACCCCGGCCCTGCTTCAGGCCCTGACCCCGGAGGAAATAGAGGCGGTAATGGCCCACGAGCTGGGCCATGTCAAACTTCGCCACCTGCAGATTTACATCCTCCTCTTTCTGGGCTTCGGGCTCCTGTCCCAGCTCTCCACCTATCCCATCCTCTATGTCCTGGCCAATTCCGATCTCTTCTACAAGATGGTGCATCTGGTCAACAAACAGCCGAGCCACGCCCTGACCACGGCCCAGACCGGGGCCATGTTCATCCTCATGATCGTCTATTTCAGATATATTCTGGGCTTTTTCATGCGTAATTTTGAACGGCAGGCCGATGCCTTTGCCCTTAAAGCCATGGGCAGCGCCGAGCCGCTGATCCGGGTCTTTGACAAGATCGCCTGGCTCAGCGGTACCAGTCATGACCAGCCGAGCTGGCACCATTTCAGTATCGGCCAGCGCATTGATTTTTTACAGCGCTGCGAGAATAATAGCAGGCAGATACACAACCATAACCACAAAATCTATGGCAGCCTGGCCGCCTATCTCCTGATTCTTGTACTCTCCGCCCTCACCCTGTGGCGGATGCCGGATAATCTCATGGCCGGAGCCCCGCAGGAAAAATACGCCCAGGCCGTCATCCAGCAGAAGATGGCCGATGACCCCCAAAATTTCGTCTGGCCCCAGCTTCTCGGTGACCTGAATTACAGCCGCCGCCATTATCAAAATGCCATAGCGGCCTACGAAAAGTCCCTCCTCCTGAACCCTGACAACGCCGAGGTTTTAAACAACCTGGCCTGGCTGCTGCTAACCACAGACATTCACAGTATCCATAACCGTACCGCCGCCCTGCGTCTCGCCAAGCGGGCCGTGATTCAGCTGCCCGCCCCCCACATTCTTGACACCCTGGCCCTGGCCTATTTTGCAAACGACCGTGTTAAGCAGGCCATTCAGGTGGAGGAAAGGGCCTTTGCCCTTGATCCCGCCAACCGGGCCTACTATATCAACCAGCTTAAAAAGTTTGCCCGCCAGCTTAAGCAACCCCCCAAAATCCGCCGTTAAAAATAATACAGCCAAGCCTTGCCAGCGGTACGAAATTCGATCAAAAACCACTTAACTGTACCAAGTTTTGAGTCTACAGCTTCCGGGCGGAAGAGCTGATTGTCATGGCAGACTCCGGATTGGGTGCAGCTGAATAGTTACCGATAATGCTTTTAAAATTGTAACTATTCAGCGTGATGCATAGAAGTAACGATAACCCCAGAGCGTAACTGTTCAGCAGTACCTCATCTCTACGCTTCGGAGTTGGGGATAATTTACGGCCAGCATTGGACAAACTCCGTTTAGAGTTGGCAAATAAAAATACTGAGGGTATCATAATTATAATGTAACTATTCAGCGTGATGTATAAAAGTAACAATAACCACCGGAGTGTAACTGT
>CAZSOB010000220.1:0-3089 GCA_964608155.1 uncultured Desulfobulbia bacterium | reverse complement strand
GCCGAGAAATTATTTTGGCCCAATAACGGGGTAAAAACTGTATCTTTGCGGTGGAGACCCGCAAGATGATTGTGGCTATGATGGCCATTATGCAGGCCACGACAGTTAAAACAGGGGTCATTATTAAGGTGATCGCTCCTCTAATATTCAGCACTATGTCTCCATAAGATATTTTATATGAGTTGTAAAAGGATCGTGTAAATATATATCCCAATAGGATGGAAGTATGGAAAAATTTAAGGTAACTATTTAGCTGCACCCAATCCGGAGTCTGCGCTACCTGCGGTTGATAATGCCGTCCAGCATACGTATGTATCGAAGTCTCACCTCGTTCGCTATCTGCTGGACGGCATTATCAACCACATCTCGGGCACATCTAAACAGTTGCAATTCTGTGGTTATTGTTACTTCTATGCATCATGCTGAATAATTACAAATTTAATTTCTCTCCCGGCCAGAAACCACCAGCCAGGCTTAATGCAAAACTCTAAGCGGACACCGCTGAGAAAAATCATTTAAAGGCTATGTAATTGTTTTTTTAAAAAATGCCAAGTTGTTTGTCAGCAGCGTAACTCTCCCGCCTCAAAGCCGCAAAATGTTTCACGTGAAACATCCGTTCTTGACATGTCCCTCACACTATGTTTTTTTACCAATATCCTTAATTTGCAGCAAGTAACCGGAGAAGTAAACCAATGAGATATAAAAAAAGCGGCAAGGTTTTTGCCATGGCCAACCAAAAAGGCGGGGTGGGGAAGACTACGACTACGGTAAATCTGGCCTCAGCTCTTGCCCTTCTTGGCCTCAAGGTGTTGGTAATTGATTCAGATCCTCAGGGTAATGCCTCAAGCGGCCTGGGGATAAATACCCAGCAGATGGAACACCATCTTTACCATTGCTTCACCAATGAAGCCGATGCGGGGCAGGCCATCAGACAAGTGGACAAGGAGGGGAACTTGTTTATCCTTCCTACTCATGTCGATCTCATTGGTATAGAGGTGGAGTTAATGTCGGCAGTTAAAAGAGAACGCTTCCTGTCCGACCTGTTAGCCCCACTGTTAGACTCATATGAAATAATTCTCATTGACTGTCCACCCTCCCTGGGCTTGTTGACCATTAATGCCTTAACAGCGGCCGATGCCATTATTATCCCTCTTCAATGCGAATATTACGCCTTAGAGGGATTAAGCCAGTTAGTAAGAACCATCAGGCTGGTAAAAAATTCATATAATCACAATCTCTTTATTGAGGGGATTGTTCTCACCATGTATGACAGGCGTAACCGCCTTACCCATCAGGTTGCCAAAGAGGTAAAACAGCATTTTAAAACGCAGGTCTATGACACGGTAATTCCAAGAAACGTCCGCCTTAGTGAATGCCCCAGCCATGGATTGCCTATTCATCAATACGATAAGCATTCCACCGGGGCTTTAAGCTATATGAATCTCGGTAAAGAATTTATTGAACGTTTAAAGGAGCGAAACTATGGCAACGCATAGACTGGGGAGGGGGTTGAACGCGCTTCTTCCCGCCTCGGATAATGATGATCTCAATGCTGACTGGAGCGGGCTTGAGGATACAAATGAGGGACGGGGGCCATACTTTCTCTGTCCGTTGGATTTCATAGTCCCCAACCCCTATCAACCTCGTAATAGTTTTAAGGAGGCGGAATTGGCCGGTCTCAGTGCCTCCATTAAGGAGAAAGGGGTTTTGCAGCCCTTGATTGTACGCCGCCTGGCAGACAATCAATATGAATTAATCGCGGGTGAGAGACGATTGCGGGCGGCCCGTATGGCGGAACTTGAAAAGGTGCCGGTATTAATCAAAGACATCTCAATATCCGACCGCCTGGAATTGGCTCTCATTGAGAATATCCAGCGTGAAGGCTTAAACCCCCTTGAAGAGGCCAAGGCCTACGGCCAACTGATAGAGGAATTCGGCCTTACCCAGGAGACAGTTGCCCGGCGGGTTGGTAAGAGCCGTTCAACAATTACCAACAGTATCAGGATATTACAGCTTCCAGGTTATGCCCGGCAGAGTCTGGCCGACGGTGATATATCGGCAGGCCATGGCCGGGTGCTGCTAAGTTTAGAAAATGAAACGGATATTCTTGACCTGCATGACAGAATTGTCAAAGAAAGTTTATCCGTTCGCGAAACCGAAAAATTGGGGCGTGAGATCAAAAATAACGGCGCTAAACTTCATAATAAACCAGCCGCAAGATTAAAAAAGCCTGGGGCTATCCCCAGCCATCATTGCCAGCGATTTACCCAAAGCCTCAAGAGTTTTCTGGGAGCAAAAAGTAAAATCGTCCAGAAGGGTAATGCTGGCCGCATAGAGATTGAATATTCATCACCAGAGGAACTCGAGCGTTTATTGGGGCTCATTGTTAAACAATAGGGGTGGGTTGAAGTTACAAATGATACAAGTAAAAAGACACATAACCCTAAACGAAAGTCTGGGAGCGGATATATATCGTTTGAGCATACAAGCGCCGGAAATTGCCGCCACTGCCCAGGCGGGGCAGTTTATAATGGTGAAGGCCGGAATGGGATTTGACCCTTTACTGCGCCGTCCCTTTTCAATCCATCAGGCCGAGGGCGATGAAATCCAGATTCTCTTTAAAAGACTGGGTAAGGGTACCACTCTTCTGAGTAAACTTGAAGCGGGGCAGCAAGTGGATATTCTCGGGCCGCTGGGCAATGCCTTCACCTTGAAGGAAGGTTCATGCTGCCTCATTGGCGGCGGCATGGGGGTTGCTCCAATCCTCTTTCTCGCCCAAACTATGCGGAGCCAGGGGATAACTCCTCATATCCTGCTGGGGGCAAGAAACAAAGAAGAGTTAATGACATTTTTACCTGCGTTTCAGGCTCTGGGCTGCTCGCTGTGCTATGCCACCGATGATGGTAGTATGGGGCAACGGGGCTTTATTGTTGAAGCCCTGCCGCCGTTGCTCGCAAAAGACAATAAGGCAAAATGGCAGGTATATTCATGCGGGCCATACCCGATGATGCGGGCCGTGGCTGCTATTTGCCATCCCAAATGGCCCTGCCAGGTTTCCATGGAAACCATGATGGCCTGTGGTATATCCG
>CAZSOB010000219.1:0-3115 GCA_964608155.1 uncultured Desulfobulbia bacterium | reverse complement strand
GCCGCTGCCCAGAACTGGCTGTGGACAGGCAACAATAGTGATGAGGGCATCCTGAAGGCCCTGGGGGCCGTCATGTGGTGCGCCTCCACGCCGGATAATGAACAGTTTGAGTTAGGGGTACGGTTTACCGGCCGTTTACATGATTAAGGGCCGCCAAGAGACTATAAGGAAAAGCAGATAAACCAGAAGTTGGAGAGTTGGAGACAGTTATGACACAAGAGACCATACCGGAAGTAACTCTGGAAATTTGTAGCGGTTTTTTCAGAATTCCCACCAAGGATATTGTCTATAATATCAAGGTAATTTCGGCAGATACCCCCAGCACTACCAGGGTGATAGAAAAAATAATTGAGGTTGAAAAAGCACCTATTCCCGCCCCGCCTAAACCACTGGTTGAAGCCCAGCCTCCCCCATCCGTTCCTCCTGAACCAACAGCGGCGCCAGTCGAGACTCCGGCAGTTTCCGCTGCCCCTTATAAAGATGATTATTATCAACAGGCGCTCACCACCATCGGCAATGAATTAAGGCAGCCGCAGGGCGAAGCTCCAGAAAGTTGGGCCGCCACCCTGAATGGACTGCAGGATCTATCCGCAATGGCCAAGGAACTCCAGGAGGTGTTGAGAGGCATAAATCCCGCTGTCACCGCCGCCAGCTCTGAGAGCGGCAACAACTCAGCCGCCGCCATCAAGGAAATTATCGCCATGATCGATAACGCCGGGGGTAAAGCCCCGGTTTCAACGGCCACGATTAACCGCTACCTGTTTAATTTCGACGCCGTTTTCCAAACCATATATGAACTCTGCACCAATGAGACGGTGAAGGAACACGTCCAGAAAGCCAGGGCCAAGGCTGAGGAGATCTTTGACAAGAACAAGTTTTATGATCTCGTCAGCCCTCAGGCCGCCTCCCTTAAAGAGGACGATGGCTTCCTCTCATTCCCCATGAGCGATATATTTAATGGTCTGCTCGGTGCGTGTTCTGACAAAAAGACGGCTAATCTCTTAAAAAAGATGGATCAACAACAGGCAGATATCTTCCTGGATCAATTTCTGCCCCTTGAAATTCCACCCATCGAAGAGGTTGCGGTTTCCGCCCCGGCAGCAGAGACAACGGCACCCGCAAACAGCGCGAAGTTACTAAGCGGGATAAAAGAAAAACTCGCGGCCCTTGACCTTTCGTCTCCAGCCGCCGGCAACGACTTAGACATAAGTGACGAGATCGGAGATGCCATTAATATCGCAGCCAGCATCAGCTGTGACGCTGAGGAAATTAAAAAGACCGCCGCTGTGGCTGGTAAATTAATTGGGCTGCCGCTAAGGAGACTTGCCGTATTAATCAAGAGCCTGCAAGATGCTAAGGAGGAGAAGTCAGCTCTTAGCCTTGCCGAGGGGATGGCTCAGGCCAATAAGACGGCAGACCAATTCACAAGCCAGGAAAGTACCAATCTAAAGGCAGAACTGGCTCCGAAACCTGAAGAGAACGAGGATGAGGAGACCGATTCCGGTGAAGCCAGTCAGGACGACATTGACCGCCTCCTCGAAGAAATGGGATAAATATGATATTTAAAAATTGAATTTTTAAAAAAAGGTTTTAATATATACCGAACCTGCCTCAAACAGCAGGTTTTTTTTTGGCCAAGACTATGTTCATTCGCCTTGGGCCGGACGATGAACATAGATGTTATTGGTTTAATTTCACCATTAATAATTTAATTGCCCTGATAAACAATTATGACTAAGAAAAAGAGCAACCCAATTTGGAAATTCTTCACCTCCGTCAAGTTGGCTCTCTTCTGCCTGTTTACTCTGGCAGGGGCCTCCATAATCGGCACCATTGTCCCCCAAAACGAGAGTGTGGGCCGTTATATAGAACTTTACGGTGCCGGTACCGCTAAGTTTTTTCAGCTGCTTGACATCCCCAACATGTATGATTCGTGGTGGTTTCTGAGCTTGCTTGGCCTTTTTGCCATGAACCTTACCATCTGTACCATTGACCGTTTTCCCCAGCTTTTGAAGTTAGCCACCATGGATAACCTGAGTACGAAGCTCGACCGCTTACGGAAGATGGGGATACGGCGGATTTTTGCCACCAACAACGAACATCAGGAGGCCGTTACCGAAATCCAGAGTATTATGGCCGGGGCTGGCTGGAAGACAAGTCAACGCCAGGTAGAGGGCGGTACCCTGCTCTTCTCCCAGAAAGGCCCCTGGACCAGACTGGGGGTAATCGTGGTTCATGTCAGTATCCTGTTAATTTTCGCAGGGGCTCTGGTGGGCAAGTTCTACGGCTACAAGGCCAGTGTAATGATTCCAGAGGGCAGCAGTACCGATGTTGTGTACAGATCAACACCGGGGCATCCCAAAATTCCGCTGGGCTTCACCCTTAGATGTAACAAATTCGTTCTTACCTATTATGATACTGGTATGCCCAAGGAATTTCGTTCAGATTTAACCATTCACCAGAACGGCAAAATAGTTAAAAGGAAATCAATTGTGGTAAATGATCCCTTGCAATATGCCGGTCTGACCTTCTACCAGGCGAGTTATCAAGCCATTGACGGCCAATTCACAGCCCAGTTAAACGATGAAAAGACCAAGGCTCAGCAGAAATTTATTCTCCAGTATCCCACCAGTCAGGCCCTTAAATGGCCGGGCAAAAATATCAGTTTCGGTATAGTTGATGTCTCTGGCCCTGACATAATGCGTCACTTTCAGTATAAAATCTGGTTCTCCGATGGCAAGGGGCAACCCTCAACCTTCTGGATGAATCAGGGTAGTTCGGTAAGGATTAAAAGGCCGGGTAATAGTTATATACTAACGGTTAGCCCACGGTTTGCCACCGGACTACAGATCGCCAAAGATCCTGGGGTCTGGATTGTCTATACCGGCTGTATAATGATGATTCTGGGACTTATCGTCATTTTCTTTATGTCACACCGCCGTGTCTGGGCCTTCGTATTTGATGAAGAAGGGAAAACCAATATCTTAGTTTGCGGCCAGAGCAACAAGGATAAAATTGGATTTGAAAAGACTATGCACTCTCTCTACAAGAGATTTGCCACAAGTCAATTAATCGTAGAGGATAAATCATGAACAGCAGTCAATTACTGAATTTT
>CAZSOB010000218.1:0-3122 GCA_964608155.1 uncultured Desulfobulbia bacterium | reverse complement strand
TCTAAGATGTAGTGGACAAAGGGGGCTATTTTTTTGGCGTTGGTATAGGAATGCATGATTCCCGGCTTGGTCATTAAAACAGGCATGGCCTGGTCGACAATGGAAAACAGCAGGCGGTGAAAGCCCTGGATTTTATGGTCGTGCTTGCCATATACCACCCCGAGGCGGATAATTGTACAGTCTAAGCCCTCATTTTCCCATAGATGGCGGAGGGTGAATTCGGCCATGAGTTTGGATTTGGCGTAATTATTTAAGGCGGGCTTTAAGGTCAGGCAGTCTTCTTCGGTCAGATCCATACCGTTGGGCATGGTGGCGGAGGAGCTGAAATGGATATAGGGGATATTTAGGCTGATCGCCGCCCTGGCCAGATTTATACTGCCGAGATAATTCGTTTCTAAGGACAATTGAGGATCGGCATCAAGAGAGGCGATGGCAACATTAATAATAAAATCTGGTTTGATTTTCTGTAAATATTGCTTAATGTCACTACGTACCCGCAGGCTTAATTTTTTACTGTTGGGAGATACCAGTTCCAGGTCTGGATCGTTATTTTTCTTGAAATAATGGTTGATAGCTCCGCCGATGAGCCCTGAACCGCCAAGAATGACACCTGTTCTTTTTTTATTATTGGTCATCTTAAAGGTACAATTTGTGGTAACTATTCAGCAGCACCCCATCTTTGCCCATTTAGGATTTCTCGAATACGAAGGTATGCTTCAAAAGCCTAAATGGGCAAATATGGAGCACTGCTGAACAGTTACGGTATTTCATTTTATGGCCCCAATGGACAATCACTAAGGTTTAAAAGGTCAAAGGTCAAGGAAAATGTCTAAAATCATTCTATTTTGTTAATATGATCCATGCCCATTTATAAAAAAGATGATATAAATAAAGTGGTTAAGACAATTAGCAAGGGTAAAACCGCCCAGCTTTATTTAATTGTCGGTGAGCGTTTTTTATGCCGTCAGGCGGCGGACAGGATTAGTACCGCTCTGATTTCTGAGGCAGGAGAGCGGCAGAATATTATCACTAAAATAGATGGTGGTGAGGAAAATCCTTTAAAGACCCTGGCCCTCTTAAAATCATTCTCTCTGTTCGCGAGCCGTCAGATATTTGTGGTGAGCGGCTCACGGCTGTTTCAGTCTAAGGAGACGGCCAAAGCGGTATGGAATCGCGCTTTGAAGGCGTGGCAGAATAATGATATGGAGCGCGCTGCCCGCGGTCTGCGGCAATTTGCCGCTATTGGCGGTCAGGCTGTCGAGGAACTGGCCGCTTTGGCGGCTGGAGAATGGCGGCGGCTCTTTGGCTTTCCCAAACCGGATGAAGATCTTACCTGGTTGACGGTGCTGCCCGCGACCGGAGAAGGCGGCAGTGGATCAGCCGCGGCAGACAAGACCGCGTCCCAGTATATGGAGGCCGTGACGGCCGGGATTCCGGCGGGTAATGTCCTGATTCTCATGGCGGGTGAGGTTGATAAGCGTAAAAAATTATTTAAGTTTATCAAAGAACACGGCGTGGTTATTGATCTTGCTGTTGGTGGTGGATCGATTAAAGTAGTCCGGGACAGTGAAGAGGCTGTGCTGCGGGATTTAATTCAGCAGACCCTGACCGCTCTGGGTAAAAAGATGGCTCCGCGGTTGATGAATATTCTCATGGAACGGGTTGGATTTCATCCGGTGGCCGTGGTGCGGGAGACGGAAAAACTGGCTCTTTACGCCGATGACGCCGAAACCATAACGCTTGATGATCTGGATATCCTTTGCGCCCGAACCAGGGAAGACGCCATTTACGAATTTACCGAGGCCTTTGGGCGTGCCGATCTGCGGCAAAGTCTGGTTATTTGTGCCAGGATGATGGAGAGCGGCACTCATCCCCTGGCCCTGATTGCCGCTCTGCGTAATTATTTAAGGAAATTGCTTGTTGTTCGTTCCTTTATAGACGCGCCACGGCCCGCCTTTGTGCGGGGGATGACCTTCGGGGTCTTTCAGAAGGGTTATCTGTCGGAATTTAAAGAACTTCGGGCAGATTGGCTAAGGGAGCTGCCCAAACATCCCTATGCCCTGTTTATGATGTTTGAAAAGGCCTCCCGGATGGCCGCCGCCGATCTTATCCGCTGGAGACGGGAGCTTTTAAATACGGAGTATAGTCTTAAAAGTTCAGCTCTTCCGCCCCTTGTGGTATTTGAGGGCTTTTTGTTTAATTGTCTAACCGGTAGGCAAGGCGCGGGAAGGAGATCATAAAATGACTACTAAAAATATTAACCGGGCCGAGAGCAGCCTTGAGGATAAGCAGCAGATAGATGAACCTCCCCTGTTTGAGGTCTTGCTCCATAATGACGATTATACTACCATGGATTTTGTGGTTACGGTTTTGCGGACAGTATTTAGCAAAAATGAGGAGCAGGCCACGGATATCATGCTTAATGTGCATAAAAAAGGGGTCGGGATTGCCGGGGTGTATATCAGGGATGTGGCTGAAACCAAGGTGGCCCTTGTGCATGACTGGGCGCGGCAGGAGGGGCATCCGCTGCGCTGCTCGACAAGAAAGGTGTGAATTATGATCAGTACAAAACTTGAAATAGCGTTAGTTTTTGCTATTCGGGAGGCCAAGGCCCATCATCATGATAATGTTACGGTGGAGCATATTCTCTTTGGTCTGCTGCATGACGATATGGCAGAGCGGGTCATCAGAGGCTGCGGTGGTAATGTTGAGTCCTTAAAGGAAAAACTTGAGCAGTTTTTTAAACGTGATCTGCTTGGGGTGAATAACGAGGCGAATCATGAACCAACCCAGACCATCGGTTTTAACCGGGTTCTGCAGCGGGCTGTGGCTCATGTTCAGAGTGCCGGCAAGAAGACGGTTGACTCTGGAGATGTCCTGGCGGCGATATTTTCTGAACCGGATTCTTACGCGGTATATTTTTTGATGGCGGAGGGGGTCAGCCGTCTTGAGGTGGTGGAGTATATCTCCCATGTCCTGCCCGGCGCTGAGGGGCCGGGGGCGGAAGAGGCGCGGCCGGCGGAAAAGGAGCGGGAAAAACCGCCCCCTAAACCATCGGCCCTTGAACGGTTCACGGTGGATTTTGCCGTTCTGGCCGCTGAGGGCGGTATTGACCCTCTCAT
>CAZSOB010000217.1:0-3131 GCA_964608155.1 uncultured Desulfobulbia bacterium | reverse complement strand
CCGAGATTAAAGAGGAATGCCGGCGGATTAACGAGATTGGCAGTAACTTCTCCAGTGGTACGACAAAGATCGTATGCGAAAGTGGTGGTAAATCAGTGTCCGGTTAAGAACTTGCATTTATATCAATAAGCTGACGAGACTAAGGGGACTGATTTTATTTTTCCGGCTTTCGAATCGGGGACAGAATAATTTTCGCAAACAAACGCGAAAAAAATTCTGTCCCCTTGGTGCAGGGGGAAAATTTAATCTGTCTCCCGGCCTAAAACCACCAACCGTCCTTAATGCAAAACTCTAAGCGGGCACCGCCAGTTTTGTAGAAGTTACGATTGGCATGGGCAAAAGTTATCAGTCCTGAATTTTAATGAGGAACCAACCCCGTTGTACAGAGATAAAAAGGTTATAGTGGTGATGCCGGCCTATAACGCGGCCGTGACCCTGCGCCGTACCTATGAGGAGGTCATGGCCCAGGGGGTGGTTGATCTGGTGATTGTGGTTGATGATGCCAGCGGTGACAAGACGGCGGCCATTGCCCTTGATCTTCCCAAGACCAGACTCTATGTACACGCTGAAAATCGGGGTTATGGGGCCAATCAAAAATCATGCTATCGTCTGGCTCTGGAGGAGGGCGGGGATATAATCATCATGGTGCATCCGGATTATCAATATACCCCCAAGCTGATTCCGGCCATGGCCTCGATGATCGGTAACGGGCTCTATCATTGTGTGCTGGGTACCAGGATTTTGGGGGGATACGCCCTTGAGGGCGGCATGCCTCTGTGGAAATATGCCGCCAACCGCCTCCTGACCATGGGGGAAAATTTATTGCTCGGTATTAAATTGTCGGAGTATCATACCGGCTATCGGGCCTTCTCCCGTACCCTGCTTGCCGAGCTGGATCTGGAGCATAATTCCGATGATTTTGTCTTCGATAATCAGTTGTTGGCCCAGATTGCCTGGCGGAATCTGGTGATTGCCGAGGTTAGCTGCCCTACCCGCTATTTTGCTGAGGCCTCGTCGATTAATCTGCCTCGCAGTATTAAATACGGGTTGGGCTGTCTGTGGACGGCAGTCTCTTTTCGTCTGGCCCGGCTGGGACTGTGGCGGGCGAAAATATTTCAGGACGGCAGCGTTAACGGGGGTAAATTTTGATTTAATTTTTTTGGCTTTGTAACCGGGGACAGAATAATTTTCGCAAACCCGGCGAAAAAAATTCTGTCCCCTCTCTTGGGCGGGTAAATCTGTTACCCTGTTTTTTGGGAGTGTGTATGTTGAATATAATATTAGTAGCGGCTGCTTATCTCATTGGTTCTATCCCCTTTGGGCTGGTTTTGGGCAAATGTCTCGGGGTGGATGTCCGGCAGGCGGGCAGCGGCAATATCGGGGCCACCAATGTTAACCGGCTGTTGGGTAAAAAGCTGGGGCTTTTGACCCTGATGGCTGATGCCGGCAAGGGATTACTGCCCATGATCGCCGCTGCCGCCATCCTTGACCGCCATCAGGAGGCGGATGTCTGGATTGCCTTAGTGGGAGCGGCCGCCTTTCTGGGGCATATATATCCCCTTTATCTGCGTTTTAAGGGCGGCAAGGGGGTGGCCACTGCCCTGGGAATTTTCTTTTATATTCAGCCCCTCGCCGTTTTATTCTGCATCCTGCTCTTTGTGGTGGTGGTCAAGGTTTGGGGTTATGTCTCTTTGGGCTCGTTAAGCGCCGCGGCTCTAATGCCTATTATTCTCAGTTTCAGCGGCCGGTCGGCCGTTAACGTCGGTCTGGCTCTCTTTATCAGTCTGTTAATATGGCTTAAACATGCCGACAATATTAAACGGCTGCTGCGGCATGAAGAAAATAAAGTTGGGGGAAGGTAGCCCAACCGGCTGCCTGGCATGATGAGAAGTAAGGGATGGCAGAAAATTATCGCGGCCCGCGACCTGCTGCAGTTGGGGGAGGCGGCCACTCTTGAGGAGATCAGGGCCGCCTATAGACGCTTGAGTAAACATTATCATCCCGACCGTCTGGCCGACGCGGCCGGAGAGCCGGATGCCCCGGCCATGGCGGAGATAAACTCAGCCTACGAGGTCTTGCTGAAATATTGTGCCGGCTATCGTTTCCCCTTAGTCTGTAACGAAGACAGCCAGCCCTTAGATGATGAGGATTGGTGGCTGTCCCGTTTTGGTGAAGACCCCCTGTGGGGCAAGGGCAAGCCCTGAAAACAGGCTCTTATAGTAATTTTTCGTTGATCTTGATTTCGGCCTTCTTTTGTAGATATTCAATCCAGGCGGTGAGCAGTTCATTGCTCTTTTCATTCCGGATCTGGTTCTCTAATCCGGCCTTTTCTTTGGTGAACAGGGATTGATTCGGGGCCTTGCTCTCCTTAAATTCCAGGACATAAAAGGTCTTACCCGTGACTACCAGCTTCTTGGGCAGGGGATCAACGGCTGAGAGGCGCAATCCCACCTTGACAACCTGGGCAGGGAGCCGCGCGGCGCTGGGATTCGCTCTTGTGATATAGGGCGTCGTCTGCACCTCTACCCCGGCCTTGGCGGTTAGTTTGTCTATTTTACCCTTCTTATGCAGGGTGGCCAGCATTTTATCTGCCGCTTCTTTGGCCAGCTTGACCGATTCCTGAGCGATAAAATCTTGTTTTACCTGAGCTCTGACGGTTTTAAAATCCTCCTGGGCCGGGGCCTTAACATCCTCAACATAGACAATGGCATAGCCCTTGCTCGTATCAATAATGGAGCTTAACTCACCCTTGTTGAGGGCGAATGATTTGTTGATTACAGCGGGCAGGGCCTTGAGTGCCGGCGGCGGACTATGCTTGGCGAAGAACCCCGTCTCCTCAATGGCGGCGGCGGGCGTTTTGATTTTATATTTATCAAGACTGCCGGCCAGAATAATCTGCTCATAGGCCTTGTTGGCTGCTTTAAAGGCCATATTTTGATTAATTTCGTGCGATATGGCGGCGATGATCTGTTTTCTGACCTCCTTTAAAGGCTTGGTGCTGGCGGGTTCAATCTTATTTAACTTAATGATATGGAAGCCGAACTGGGTCTTAACCACACCGCTGATCTGACCTACCTTCAGGCCAAACACCGCGTTCTCAAAGGGCTTTACCATCTGGCCGCGGCTGAAGA